>DAOTDH010000010.1:0-10862 GCA_035453545.1 Minisyncoccota bacterium | reverse complement strand
CTCCCCTACAGCCAAGGTGGTCTCTTGGAGACGGATCAAGATCCACTGATCGAGAACGTTGGGTAACTCCCCGAGGCTAAGCCTCGGGGACACTTGAGGCTTAGCCTCGGGTACATTCTCGGTGCCATTTTCCCCATACATCTGATAGAAAGAAAGGACATTTAAAAGTCGTATCACAATTTTGCGACCAATCTCCCCCACCCCCTTCTCGGAGAAATTAAGATCCTCACCATGGACGGCCGGACTTGCCATTAAATAAAGTCGAAGGGCATCGGCGCCATAATTGTCGACAATAGTCATCGGGTCAGGATAATTCTTAAGACTCTTAGACATCTTCTGACCATCTTCAGCCAAAACAAGGCCATTAGTAATGACATTCTTGTACGGACTCTGACCAAAGAGTGCGACCCCGAGGACAATCAGGCTATAAAACCACCCACGCGTCTGGTCGAGACCTTCGGCAATAAAATCCGCCGGGAAACTCTTCCCCTGTTCAGGATCGAAATTATCTTTCTCAAAAGGATAGTGATCTTGAGCATAAGGCATAGAACCGGACTCAAACCAGCAATCAAAGACATCAGGCACTCGCTCCATTTCGCCACCACAAATACAAGGTAATTTAAATTCATCAATATAAGGTCGATGTAAGTCTAACTCATAGCGACGATTGTGCGGATAGGGAGTAAAATTAATTTCTCGCAATTCCCCCGTAGCAAAATCTTCGCCTCGCTTAGGCCGATTGGCAATCTCCTCGTCAGACAATTGACTCATGGTCGCCTGAACCATAAAGAGGGGTAAGCCATGGCTCGCAATCAAGATATTTTTGCCTTCATATTTGCTATCTAACTCGAAGAGAAATTCCATTACTCTCTGACGCACATCATTATAATTCTCGCCCCAACCAGTAGGGCGACCATGAAGACGACCCTTGATAGAACCGAAACCTTCATTGTATTCTCGCCAAGTTCTAACCGGTGCGCCCTTAGTAGCAATTTCCCGCAAGCGTTCGTCGTAGACAACTTCGCTAAGAGGGAAATTCAGTTTCTCAGCCACGAGTGTCACCGTCTCCTTAGTTCGGACAAAATCTGAAGAAAAAATTAAATCAATCTTGTGACCAGACAACTTCTCAGCAGAAGCAAGAACCTCCCCTCTCCCCTTGTCAGTCAGATGATTTGGCTCGTTAGGGTCAGCACTGATAGAATCTTTTAGATTCGCTTCGGCTTGACCATGACGAATAAAGAAGTAACGATTCTTGGCTGATCGAGAAAGTCGAGAAAGATCCGCAACCGAACCAATCACCTCCACCTTATCACATTTAGCACAGCGCCAAACGGGTAGTGGCGCCCCCCAAAAACGAGTTCGAGAAATTGCCCAATCACGCGCACCCTCCAGCCATTTACCAAAGCGACCATCGCGGACATGCTCGGGAATCCAATTAATCTTCTTATTCTCGGCCACAAGCTTGTCCTTAAAATTAGTAACTTTTACAAACCAAGATGAAGTTGCATAATTAAGCAGTGGAGTGTTGCAACGCCAACAATGCGGATAAGAGTGCGTGAATTTTTCTTTAGCAAAGAGTAAATCACGTCCAGCCAAATTTTTTAACACTTCAATATCTGTCGCCTGAGGGTTATCTATTGGTTTAACTTTAAATCCGACAAAATCAGTCACTTCAGGTCTAAATTCACCATTCATCGCTACGTGTTGAACAAAAGGCAAATTTTCCTTAAGCGCCAGTTGATAGTCGTCATCACCAAAGGCGGGGGCAATATGAACAACACCAGTACCATCTTCGGTCGTGACAAAATCAGCACCATAAATCTTCCAACCATTCTCTCTATTTTTCAGATTCTCATCAGCAGAATAATAAGCAAAAACTGGCTGATACTTTCTGCCTATTAAATCTTGACCTTTAAATTCTTCGACGATTTCATATTGTTGCTTGATAACAGAGAGCCGTTCTTTGGCCAGAATATATAAACCAGCTTGTTCAGCGATTTTTATTTTTACATATTCAATATCTGGATTAACAGCCAGAGCAACATTGCCCGGCAAAGTCCACGGGGTCGTTGTCCAAGCGAGCACAAAAGTCCCTGGTTCATCAACAAGTTCAAACTTTACAGTAACAGAAATATCCGTCACGTCCTTATAACCTTGAGTTACTTCGAAATTAGACAGGGTCGTCTCGCAACGCGGGCAAATATGCATTGACTTGTAGCCCTCATAAATTAAACCTTTGTCATAGAGCGTTTTAAAAATCCACCAAATAGACTCCGAATAAGACGGGTCCATGGTACGATAATCATTCTCCATATCGACGAAACGACCAAGGCGCGGGATGATCTTCTTCCACTCATCGGCATAACGCAGAACGCTCTCGCACGCCTTCATATTGAATTCCTCGACACCGTAGTCCTCAATATCTTTCTTAGTTTTGAAATCTAATTCCTTCTCTACCAAATTCTCAATGGGTAAACCATGACAATCCCAACCCCAACGACGACGAACATGGTAACCCTGCATCGTCTTGTAACGCGGGATCACATCCTTCATCGTGCCCGCCAAGAGGTGACCATAGTGAGGCAAACCCGTCGCGAATGGTGGCCCATCATAAAAGACAAATTCACCTTTGGACGCCTCCTTCTCTAGAGTCTTCTCAAAAATTTTATTATCCTGCCAAAACTTAAGAATCGCCTCCTCTTTCTTGGCAATTTCAGATTTATTAGGATTAAGGTCTCCCTCAGTCATCTCTCTAATTTACCGTAAAATAAAGATATTTACAATATGATTAAAGTTTGATAGTAATGAGAACAGAAAGGAGGTGTTCCTATGATAAGAGTCTTTGGTGACAGTTCAGGTTTAACATTAACCGACCCCGTAAGCGGTGCCAAATATTTGTCGGTATCACGGTACAAAAGTGATGCCAACATGGTCAAGAATATGATCAAGGTTGTAGACGCACAAGAAATCGAACATTTCATCGGTGAAATGGACGATGCCTATATATACCTTGACGGAATCTTGAATGCTTATTGTATCTATTAGCAGTAAAACATTTTCCCATCATCCCGTGGATGCGCCAATGCGTCCACGGGGTTTATTTTTTACATTTTTTCGAGAACGGGGATAGCCAGAAGGTTGAGGCCATTTTTGAGAACAATGGAAGTGGCGCGAGTAAGAGCGAGGAAATAGATTTCGTGTTCGCTACCGATAATCTGGTTTTGGGCATAGAAGCTATTGAAGGCGCCCGCCACTTCTATTAGATAAGTTACCAATTTCTGCGGAGCGAGTTCGCTATAAGCGCTCTCCACAACTTCAGGGAGACGATAGAGTAAATGTTCTAAGGGGACAACCGAGGCTGGTAATTTCTGAAGTTGGACTTCGAGCTCCTTGAAGTCCAACTTCGAAATTTCCGCCTTATTGAGAACAGAGAGAGCTCGAGTATAAGTATATTGGAGATAAGGGCCAGAGTCTCCTTCAAAAGATAGGGACTTATCGAAATCGAAGACAATATCCTTCCCTATCCCCTGCTTGAGAATAGAATATTTGATCGCACCCACGGCCACCTTCTCAGCAATATCATCTTTCTCCTCAGCCGACAGTTCGCGATCTTGAATTTTTTCTAAAACTTTTTCTCTCACTTGATCGATAAGATTCTCAGCTGTGACAACCTTCCCGGTCCTAGACGACATCTTACCCGTTGGCAAAACTAAGATGCCATGAGAGAGATGCTTAACCTTAGGCGCAATCTCTGGCAAAACATGCTTCATGACCTCCAAGACAACAGCAAAGTACGCATCTTGTTCGTGGCCAGTAATAGAGATCGATAAGTCGAAAGGATATTTGTCATGCTTTGTCTTCGCCAAAGCCAGATCTTTGGCCTCATAAGTAACCAAGCCTTTAGAATTAATAAAAACTCTAGTATGAAGCTTGGGATCATACTTCTCACCATGGAAGACGACAGCTCCCTCACTCTTCTCGAAAGTTCCTTCAGCGAGACCTCTCTCTACTAACTTCTCCGCTAGAGGCCAAACTTCGCTCTCAAAGAAATTGTAATCGAACTTCGTCCCTAGTCTCTCGTAGATAGTCTCGAATTGTTCTAAGCTCCAACGACGACCAAGGTCATAAACTTTGTTCAGCTTAGGATCATCTCTTTTGTAAATCTTCTTATTAATTATAATTATCCCCTCCTTGGCACTCTCACTACCTTCTTCATACTCCTTAGCCCCTAGCGCATAAGCCTGTCCTAAGAATTTTATTTTCTCGGTTAGAGAAGCGTCTTCTTGGGGAGTCTCAGCCTCGAGTTTAAGCATCCCCCAGAGGGCCTTAGCCACATTCATACCCACATCACCCTGATAGCAAGCCCGCTTAACCTCGGCCCCACTAGCCAGATACAAACGCGAGAGCGTCTCGCCAATAATGTTACCCATCAAGTGACCAATATGGAACTCTTTGAATGGATTGGTGTCGGTATACTCCACCATTACCTTCTGGTCGGCAAAATCCTTCGTCTGACCAAAGGCCTCTGGCTCAGCCAAAATGCTCTGGAGAGATGTCTGGAAGAAAGTGTCACTCAAGTAGAAATTAAGGAAGCCTGGTCCCGCCACTTGGACATCCTTAATATTAGGATCTGCTTGTTCGGTAATTTTGTTTTTTATGGCTTCAGCGAGATCTTTAGGGTTCTTGTCCTCTTGTTTGGCCAACCCGCCCTGATTGCCAGTTCGGGCAAGCATCATCGCGACGTTAGACGAATAATCACCAAAAGTAAGCTCAGGGTGATTAATATCAAAATCAACCGCCGACAAATTGAGTTCGGCTAGTGACTTAGTGATTAAATTTTTTATAATTTCACGTGCCATTTATTTAGAAAATCTAGCACCTCCAGCCCTAATTAGCAAAAATTGAGGTATCTTGATATTTTACCACGAATATGGCAACCTTAAAAAGGAGTTTGAAATTGTGTCCAAAAAGTAACAAAAAAGAGGAGAAAAGCCAATGGCCGTGGTAGCAAGCACAAAAAAGAAAGAAACAACAGATAGTGTCGTACTAAAGTTTTGGGAAGAACACCCAGGGGCTAGTCCCCCAGAGAAAATAGGTGAGAAAAAATTAAGATTCCTCATCGGGAACAAGGGGCTTCGAACTAAGACGATTAAGGTCAAAAATGACCAGGGGATCACGATTCTCCTAGCTGTAACCAAAGCAACTGAGAACAACCCTTCTGGTAAAATTGTTTTTGTAATTCCTCGTCGAGCTTAAATTTTAAGCTCGCAAGTCTCCATCCCGTCGCGACAGCTGTCGCGACGGGGAATTTTTTTAGGTTTAATATCATTTCTTGTTTATCTCGCTTAGCGGGATTTTCTTAAAATTTTATCGATCTTCTCGGCAATTTTTATCATATCTTTTTCTTTTTTACCGCGTGTTGTCTCGGCCGCTGTCCCTAGACGAATCCCCGAAGGGTCGACCGGAGTTCGAGTATCGAAAGGAATAGTGTTTTTATTAACAATTATCCCCTCTTTCTCTAATTTCTCACTGGCTGTCTTGCCGGTAATTTTACCCTCTGTCGAACCGGCCACATCAACCAAAATCAGATGATTGTCTGTGCCATCCGAAACCAAGCGCCAACCTCTCTTCTTCAATTCGGTAGCTAAAGTTTTAGTATTTTTAACTATTTGTTTGGTATAAGCCTTAAACTCAGGCCGACCCGCCTCAGCTAAAGTCACCGCCACAGCGGCAATCTGATTGAGATGTGGCCCACCTTGGATCCCAGGGAAAACAGCTTTATCAATTTTTTTATTTAATTCACGTTTATCAATTCGCGAAAAAATCAAACCCGCTCGTGGCCCGCGCAAAGTCTTATGAGTCGTGGTGGTTACAATATCAGCACAAGGAAAAGGTGAAGAATGCTCCCCCACTGCGACGAGACCAGCGATATGTGACATATCTACCATTAAGTAAGCATGACAAGCGTCCGCAATTTCTCGAAACTTCTTCCAATCAATCTTCCGCGGATAAGCCGTAAAGCCGGCAACAATAATATCTGGCTTCTCTTTAAGTGCTAGCCTCTTAATAACCTCATAATCTAATTCTTCGGTATCTCGACTAACCCCATAAGGAACCTGCTGCCAAAACTTACCTGTCACCGAGACCTTATGTCCATGGGTTAAGTGCCCCCCATGAGAGAGCTCCATCCCCATAATCTTCCCGCCCTTCGGGACCAAAGCTAGATAGACGGCCAAGTTGGCTGGCGAACCAGACAAAGGCTGAACATTAACCGCCCAAGTCTTAGAGTTTAATTTAAAAAGTTTTAAGGCTCTTTCCTGACACAAATTTTCTACTTGATCCGAAATTTCATTCCCGCCATAATAGCGAGCTCCAGCATAGCCCTCAGCATATTTATTGGTTAGCACTGAACCCAACGTGTCAAGAACATCTTTAGAGACATAATTCTCCGAGGCAATAAGATTAATCACCCCTTTTTGGCGCTTCTCCTCCGCCTTAATTAACTTCTCTATTTGTTTATCTTTCATAGGTAAAATCTAACATTTTTAGCCCATATTGGCTACAACAGGAAGCCCTAGTCTATTTGTGCTAAAAATGTATAATGGAAATAAGATGAAAGATAAGATAACTCTTCAAAAAAAGGTTAATTTTGATGATCTAACTGACCGTTTGAGACGAATTATCTTCCGGGGACTTTACAATAAAAAAAACGAGAATCTTAAACCCTACAAAAAAGCTAAATTTTCTCAAGCAAAAGTATTTCCCGCCAAAGCCATGGGTCAATCACCAATAATCATAACAAATAACAGTGAACAAATTCTTTTCTCACCCCAACCGACTATTTATCAAAACCAAACAGAAATAATAAAGATCGTCGACAAATTTCTCACCAAAGAGAAAATGAGAGTTAATCAACTTAAGGGAGCTATCGAATACGAATGGGAAGGGCGAGGAGTTTTTCACATGCTACCGCCAATAATTGAGAAACATACTTATTATCTTAAAAATGGCTTCATTGATTTGAGTAAATTAAGCCAGAGATTCAAAAATTTTTACGTCAAAGATGCTAATGATAATCTTCATCACTTAGCCGATCGCTACTTAAATAATTATTTCATCGATGAAGTTAGTTCTATTCACTCTCTAGACGTTTTTCATTCTAATGCTCCGATTATAAATTACGGTATTCAACATACTGGCTATTTTGATTTTTACATTATTTGTGATGGTATGCACCGAATTGATTATTCGATCGAACACCTCAATGAACCAATAGACGTCCTCTTAGTAGAATCTGGCGAAACACCACTCATCCCCTACTACGCCTTCCCCGTCCCCTTCCATCCAACCGTTAGACTGTCAAGTAAGCAATCAGAAAAAATGTATCCCCGTCTTGAGCGCGACAAAATACATCTCTTAAATGATTTTTTAAAAAAGACTCTTCACTATGACTGGACACCGGCCGACTTAAACGTTAGCAAATTAAGAACTAACATTGGATAATGGATGACTTAAAATTATTAGTCGAAAATCTTAACCTGTCAGTAGGCAAAAAAGATAGTAAGCAGAGATCTGTTTCTTTGGCCCAATCAGAAAGTGGTGCCCATTATCTGGCTGGGTCAGTAGATTCTGATAATAAATTATTAGGAATATCTTCCGAACAAGCAGTTTTAGGTCTATCAACATTAGCTCAAGATTACAAGGTCCACCGAATAATAACCTTAAGAGAATCAGACGAAAAAGTTTTTTCGCTTTCTCCAATAATCGCCAAAATTATTATTGATTATTCTCGCCGAACAGGAAAGACAATTGAGTATTCGGTTGTTAATACATCAGGAAATAAATTATTTTACACCCCAAATCTAAGTCAATTTTACACGGTTTATCAACCAACTAATAATTTATTAACTCGAATAAATTCAGATATAAAGGCCAGTCATAATTGGCTAGAGCTCCCAACGCAAAATTTGGACTATCCAAAAATCTTAAAGGAATATGCGATAAAGGGTCTAGAGCGCAACTTCCCAACCTCGGAGGGTACTTCTGGTTATGGGACGGCCGTAATAACAAAAAGTGGACGACTTTACTATGGCGGACAATATTCTTCCTTTGATGAACGACTTGGACTTCATTCAGAAATGAACGTAATCATTAGCGCCTTAATGAATAAAGACGATGAGATTACTCATCTCGGACTAGTCTCGACCAAATACACTGACTCACCTTGTTTCCCCTGTGGTGGTTGTCGACAGTTCTTGGGCGAACTTTCAACTAAATTTAACTGGGATCTAAAAATTCTGTGTTTTGCCAAAGAAACCGATAATTTGATCCAAAGAACAATTAGCGATTTATTGCCCGATCTATGGACAAGCAAAAAATGGTAGACAAAAAAATAAGAAATTTCCCGCTAGTTGATGCTATTCTCATGACACCAGAAGAGGGGTCAACGGGGCCAATCGGTATTTGCACCAATACCACGGCCCCGGGGCAAGTCTGGAATGAGATAGATGAAGACAATCGCCACCTAGTTTCAGTTCTAGGTCCCCTTATCGTTAATCGCGATGGTTGCGAGCGTATGATTATTAATTCACTTGCTCACCCAACCCAAAAGTTTTTAATTCTTTTTTCCGAAGAATCATTAACTTTCTCCCCTAGCACAAATTTGTTGCTTGCCTTAATGAAAGACTTCGACCCAAAAAAGCTTGGTAATTATATATCTGAAGGTATTGCCAGTTCCCCTTATTACCCCAACATTACAAACAAAATCTTCGACCACTTTCGCCAAGAAATTATTGTGCTCCCACTTTTTATGCATGCCCATAAAAAAAGTGACGAGATTATAAACAACTATCTCACCTGGCTTAAACCAAAGATCTCTCCTAAACTACACGACCTCTTAATTAAGATTAACGAGAAAGGGAGTATCTACTATGATTCTCTTAACAAAGTTATTAAAGAAATTAACACGACTAAGGCTGAAGAAAAAAACCTAACCCCACTGCAGGCTAAAGATTTTCAACAGTTACAATTACCAAGAATTGAACTTGAAGAGATTAAAGAAAAATTCTCCTGCCCCTTTAAAGTTAGTATAGAGAACGATCAGATTAGAGTTGATCTAAACATAAATAATGAAAAGCTCTACATAAAGGGGAAAGACCCTTTTGTTATAGCCTACTCGATAATGCGCCAATTGGGAAAAAACAAAGACAAGTTAAGCTCCCTAAACCAACTCCTCTTGGGGGCTGAACTAGGCCGAGTGAATACAGAATTAGTTAATAATATTTCTTTCCCCTCCTTTATCTCCCCGAGTAAGGAGAAAGGGCAAAAAGAAATAAAACTAGAACCAGTTATCGATCTTAAGATTGATAATCGTTATTACTATAAAGTGAACACTCGTAATCAAAAAATTTCTGTTATGTGTCTTGCCTTTGATGCTTGCGAGAAAGTTTTCGAACTCCTCGCCGAAACAGCTCCAACCTTAATAAAAAGAATAGACAAAGAAGACCGTTTCGAATCTTACGAAATGGATATCCTTCATCGTTTAGATATTGGAACTCAAATTGGTCGCGCAGCTGTTGCCACCAAATTAGGTTATTCCTTTATCCAAGATTTTGATGTCATCTTCTCTATCAACAAAGAACACTTCCCTCTCTGCCTAGCTGAGGGAGACTCTTTCCTTGATGTCCATAAGAGTGTTCTGAGAAAAATTTACACCGAGGGACTAACCGAAGACCACGGCGACAAATGGAAAGGTTTAGCTCGCTCAGCCTCTGTCTTATCAATTTTTAGAGATACCTCAATCGCTCTCAAAGTTATTCCCAAAATTTATGACCAAGGAGAACAAAAAGCAGAAAAAGCAAGAGCCAATTATAAAAAACAATTACTTCGTCTTGATCATGATGGATCATATTCTTATGGCGAGAGAACAAGAGCCTATTTTGGCTTCGATCAATTAACTAAGACGATTGAATTACTCAAAAAAAATCCAGACCAAGCAACAATAATCCAGCGCTTCGATCCAGTCAAAGATATGTCTTTCGAAATTAATAAAGAAAATGGCCAGATAAAATATACTCACGACCCTTGTCTCACTCATGATATCTTCTTCATCCAGAATGGAAAGTTAAACTCCTTCCACATCGCCCGGGCTCACAATACGGTTAACGCTTATCCCGAGAATATTTTTGGGTTATATGATGCCTACACCAAGACAGTGGCCGAAAGTCTTGGCTTGCCAACTGGAGACCTTTTTATGCTTTCTAATCGAGCAAATATTCTGCTCCTAACAGAAGAGCAAAAAACAAAAAAGATATTGGGTGAGCCATCTAAACCAAACGAAAAGACAGACAAAGAAACTGGGCCCTACCAACTAGGCAAAAATATAAAACTCCCCACAGATAAAAAGGGTGTCGCTTATATAAATTTCCAAGCGCAAAAAGAAGTAGAGAAACCAAACGATAAAATTCTCGACAAGCTAGAAAATTACCAAGGTCAAAACATCTTAAAGAAAGCAATTGATTATCTTAAGAATAAAGGGGTTATGCACAATAATCCTATCTTGTCTGAGTTCTACCCCGGCCAAGATGAGGCCCAAGGCGACAAACTCGTATTCTTCCAAGCAAACGTTTTAGGGGGCAAGGTTAACGGGACAGCGGTCTTTGCCAACCACTCCTTAGCCAAATTAACAAAAGACCAAAAACTAATAAACTACCTACTGACTCAATATTCAACTAACTTAAATTATCCATTAGGCGAAGCCCTTATCTTCTATGTCAACTTCACAAAATAAAACTACTGATTATTCACAAATTAAAGTGATCGGCTTTGATCTGGATCAAACTCTCTATCCTGAGTCACCAGAG
>DAOTDH010000009.1:0-10943 GCA_035453545.1 Minisyncoccota bacterium | reverse complement strand
GGGAGTTTCGACTTGAGCTTGGAGACGGCTAAGAACTATCTTTTGGCCGCGGCCAATTATCTTACTTCAGATCTTCTTGGTCTAGTCGCCGACACCGAGGACTACACTCTACCCTCAGCCGAAGATTATGCCGAATTGATTAAGATGGTGGTAGATGGCGAAATTACTTCACGGTCGGCCAAAGACATCTTAACAATTATGATCAGAGAGGGTGGGGATCCAAGAAAGATTGCCGAAGAGAAGGGTCTCTTCCAGATCACCGATGAGAGTGCTGTCCTCGCTATTGTCGAGAAAATTATTGCCGACAACCAGAGCGTCTTCGAAGAGTTCAAGAGTGGTAAAGAAAAATCCCTGATGTTCCTCATTGGTCAAGCGATGAAAGAGAGCAAAGGCTCCGCCAATCCCGAGATTCTAAAAAAACTCTTTAGCGAAAAGGCTAAATAAAACGCTTATTTTAAAATGTTTTTTGCCTATTGACAAATAGGGTAATTTGGGTGTATAATTAGGGAAGATGCGAAAAAGGAGAATAAGAATATGAAAAATGGGCCGTCAAATGGCCTGAACGCTCGTCGCTTGGGTGGCGAGTAAGAAACTCCCTTAAGGTTTGTTTACCGGGGAGTTTTTTTGTTTTTATCTGAGGCTGGTGTTAAAATAGGTTTATTAAAAAATAATTTTTTCCCGTCAAACGGGATTATATAAAAATATGAAAAAAGTACGGGTGGGGATTAATGGTTTTGGGCGCATCGGTCGCGCGTTCTGTCGCATTGGGATTAAGAATCCTGACATTGAGATTGTCGCTATTAATGATCTTGGAGACTTGGGCAATTTAGCTTATCTATTGAAGTATGACAGTGCTTATGGTCATTTTCCCGGTACAGTTGAGGTGGGTGAGGGCGAGATGATTGTTGACGGGAAGAAAATTAAATTTTTACAAGAAAAAGATCCGGCCCAATTACCTTGGGGCGACCTGCAAGTTGATGTCGTTGTTGAGGCGACTGGTGTCTTCGAGACTTACGCTAAGGCTAAGAGTCATTTAGATGGCGGAGCGCGCAAGGTAGTCATTACCGCTCCGGTTAAGGATGAGCCATTACCCGGTATCCCCGGTGGGACTTGTCTTATTAATATTAATGACGAGAATCTTGGCGACAATGTCATCTCCTCTAATGGTTCTTGTACCACTAATAGTGCGGCCCCGATTATAAAAATTCTGAGTGAGACCATTGGCATTGAGAAAGCTTTGCTCAACACTATTCATGGTTATACCGCGACGCAGAAGTTAGTCGATGTCGCCGATGCTAAAGATTGGCGCCGAGGGCGCGCTGGAGCGGTGAATATTATTCCTTCGACCACGGGAGCGGCGATTGCGGTCGGACAAGTGATCCCTTCGATCCAAGGCAAATTCGATGGTATTGCCATGCGCGTGCCCGTGATTACCGGTTCGATTACCGATCTCACCTTCATTACGAAGAAGAACACGACCGTAGAAGAGGTTAATTCTATCTTAGAGAAAGCGGCCTCTGATCCGAAGTGGGCCACGACCTTTGCGGTAACCAAAGAAGCTCTAGTTTCCTCCGATATTGTTGGGAGTCGCTATGCCGCTATTGCGGATTTATCTTACACCAAGGTGGTAGGGGGTAATTTAGTGAAAGTAATGTCTTGGTATGATAACGAATCTGGCTATACTCACGCACTTGTCCAACATGTACTTAAATTAGGACAATAATTGTTAAAAAATTAGATATAAAATATGAATAAAAAAATTTTAGCAGTGATAGTTATTGTTTTGCTTATTATTGCTCTAATCTTGCAATTTATCGATATTGGTTCGTTGGGACCAATTTTGCAAATGGTTATCGTCGCTGTCGCTGCCACCTTAGGCTTCCTAGTTTTTGGTAAAGGTAAGAACTATCAATAGCCACGGCTTTTTGTTTGTTTGATATTTTTGCTATAATTAAAGCATGAAAATTTACCTAGGCACCGATCATGCGGGTTTCGAGTTGAAGGAGCAGATTAAGACTTATCTTAAAGGGAAAGGTTTGATTGTAGAAGATCAAGGTGCCTTCGCCCTTGATCCCGAAGATGACTACACCGATTATGTGAAAATTGTCGCCAAGATGGTTCATAGTGATCCAGAGAGCGTCGGTATTATTCTTGGTGGCTCTGGCCAAGGTGAGGCCATTTGTGCTAACCGTTATAAAGGAATTCGCGCCGTCGTCTATTATGGAGGATCTCTAGATATTATTAAACTTTCCCGTGAGCACAATAACGCTAATATTCTGTCTTTCGGCGCACGCTTTGTTAAGTCCGAAGAAGCGAAACAAGTTATTGACCTTTGGTTGACGACACCTTTTTCCGAAGATGAACGTCATGCACGCCGAATTCATGAGATTGATGATGATGAGAATTTAGGACACATTATTTAGGTATGGAAATTATCCCTTCGATTATTGCTAGAGATTTTACTGAGCTTAAGGAGAAACTTGAGCAACTTGAAGGTCTCATTACTTGGGCGGAGATCGATGTGATGGATAACGTCTTTGTGCCCAATAGCACCTGGCCCTTCAGCGCCAATAGGCAAGCGCCCGAAGATCTTAAGGAGATTGGAGGCAAGACAAAATTGAGTGCCCACTTAATGGTGGAGTATCCTGAGACGATTGTGGATGATTGGCGGGATCTTGTCGATCGGCTTGTGGTGCATTATGAGGCGACGAACGATTTTGATAAAATTATTGACAGTGTTGGTCCTCATGTCGGTTTGGCGATTGCCTTAGAACTTCGCACTCCGGTCGAGAAAATTTATGAATACTTGGGTAAGATTAAGACCGTGCAACTTATGAGCATCGAGAAAGTTGGTTTCTCGGGTGAGAAGTTCGACGAGCGAGTTTTTGAGAAAATTAAGACCCTCAAGACCAATTGGCCCGATGTGAAGATTATTGTCGATGGGGGAGTCAATTTAGAAAATGGCAAACGGCTGGCTGAAGCGGGAGTTTCGGGTCTCGTCGTTGGCTCGCAAATTTGGGGAGCGGATAATATCGAAGAAGCGATTAAAAATTTTCAAGCGTTGTGATTTTAACCGACGATAAAAAGAAATATTTAGAGGAGAAGGCGAAGGAGGTCCGTCGTTCGATTATTGAGATGTTGGTGGAGGCAAAATCAGGTCACACGGCGGGCGCTTTGGGGATGGCCGACATTTTTTCGGCGCTTTATTTTGGGATTCTCAAGCATGATCCGAAGAAACCAGAGTGGGCCGAGCGAGACAGACTCGTTCTCTCTAATGGTCACATTTGCCCTGTCTTGTATGCGACTTTGGCCGAAGCTGGTTACTTGGAGAAAAAAGAGCTCATGACTTTGCGCAAATATGGCTCGCGTTTGCAAGGGCATCCTCATCGTGAGTTCCTTCCTCTTGTTGAGACAAGCTCTGGCCCCTTGGGCGAAGGTCTGTCGCAAGCGGTGGGCATGGCCCTGGCTGATAGGATAGATAATGGTAAGAACTCGCAAAAATATTTTTATTGTCTCATGAGCGATGGCGAGTTACAGGAGGGTAGTACTTGGGAGGCGGTGATGTTGGCGGGCAAAGAAAAGCCCCATAATCTTATCGCCATTATTGATCGCAACAATATCCAGATCGATGGTCACACTGAAGACGTGATGCCTCTCGAGCCTCTGGCCGATAAGTGGCGGGCTTTTGGCTGGCATGTGCTGGAGATCGATGGTCACAACTTCGAAGAAATTTATGCGTCCATTGGCCAGGCCAAATCGGTCTTCAATCGCCCCACGGTCATTATTGCCCACACCACACCGGGCAAGGGGATTATCGAATTCGAAGGCAAGTACGAATGGCATGGCAAAGCGCCCAGCCGCGAAGAAGGGGAACACGCACTTAAAGAATTAAGAACTTTAGGTGGTCGCCTTAAACAAGATTAAAATGATTAACCTTAATCCAAAACTTTATAATGTTAATGTTGAGCAGGAATCACTGCGAGAGGGTTTTGGGCGTGGGTTGTTGAAGGCGGGGGAGAAGAATAAAGATGTGGTCGCGCTCTGTGCTGATCTTAAGGAGTCAACTAAAGTGGAGGACTTCGCGCGAGAATTTTCTGATAGATTTATTGAAGTGGGAGTAGCGGAACAAAATTTAGTAAGTGTGGCATCAGGCATGTCCGCTATGGGTAAGATTCCTTTCGCCGCTTCTTATGCGATTTTCTCACCGGGACGTAATTGGGAACATATCCGGACGACGATTTGTTATAACAACGCTAACGTGAAGATTATTGGTTCGCACGCTGGGCTTAATGTTGGGCCCGATGGTGGTTCGCATCAGATGCTTGAGGATATCGCGCTGACGCGCGTGTTGCCTAATATGATCGTGGTGGCGCCTTGTGACGCGCTGGAGACTGAGAAAGCCACCCGAGCGATTGCCGAACATGTTGGTCCAGTTTATTTGCGTCTGGCTCGTGACAAGAGTCCAATTGTGACGACTGAAGAAACTGAATTTGAAATTGGTAAAGCGAACATTTTAGTGGAGCCCGAAGAAGCGGAAGCGGTAATTATTGCCTGTGGGCTCATGGTTTATCGTGTCCTTATGGCCGCGCGCAAATTAGAACGGGAGGGGATTAAAGTTTCGGTGGTGAATAATCACACTATTAAGCCTCTTGATGAGGAAACTATTCTAAATGTTGTCGATAAAGCTGGAGCCGTTGTCACTTGCGAAGAACATCAAATCGCTGGTGGGCTGGGAAGTGTTGTCGCCGAGTTGCTAGCTAAAGTTAACCCTGTACCGATGGAGTTTGTCGGTGTGTCTGACCGTTTCGGCCAATCTGGCTCGGGAGCCGAACTCATGGAGCATTATGGTCTTGGCGTAGATGATATTGTCGAGGCCGTCAAGAAAGTAATTAAACGGAAAAATGGAAATTAAACCGGGTATTTATCAGCATTATAAAGGTGGAAAGTATCGCGTTCTTGGTGTCGCCAAACACAGCGAGACTTTAGAAGACCTCGTTATTTACGAAGCTCTTTATGATAATAAGATGTCCAAACTTTGGGCTCGCCCCGCAGGGATGTTCTTAGAGGAAGTAGAAGTTGATGGCCAAAAAGTTTCCCGCTTCAAATTTATTTCCGACCAGTAAACTAATTCCCAGAAATTTTATTTAGTAAAATGGTAACGGTCGTTAGAGTTTTGCTAATATTTTTATCTCATGAGAACAAAGAACACAAATATAAAGAGCCTTATTCTTAAGACTGTACAATTGGCCGGCTTAATAACTATGACTGCTGTTGCCCCAGGAGTCGTTGTGGCTTTGAACAAGGTTCAAAAACAACAAAGACGATATCAACAGAGATATTATGTTAATCGAGCCATTAAAGAGATGATCCAGGCGGGCTTGATTGCTTATCAAAAGAACAGCCGTGGGGTCATGTGTCTTCGTCTGACTGAGAAAGGTAAGATTCGGTTAAAAGAATATGCTGTAGAAAATTTAAAGATAAAAAAACCTTGGCGTTGGGATAAAAAATATCGAGTAATAATTTTTGATATCAAAGAGTTTAAACGGGGGACTCGGGACAAGTTAAGGAAATGGTTAGAACATCTAGGTTTTGCTCGGTTGCAAAATAGTGTCTGGGTTTATCCCTATGAGTGTCGAGAGGTAATTATTTTGTTGAAGTCTAATTTTAAGATAGGCAAAGAAGTTTTATATATGACCGTTGACTCGATCGAGAATGATAGGTGGCTTAAAAAAGAGTTTGGTCTTGATTAGTAAAGTTTTAACGGTCGTGTGAATTTTACTAAAAAGCTTCCAAGATTAGACGAACTTTTTATTCTTTAAATTTTTGGGCAACGAGGTTGTCGTTTTTTATTTTGGTTTCGATTTCGGCGCGAGTAAGGAGTCCGGCGTGGGGGCCAATCTGGGTCACAACGGCCGAGGCATTGATCGCGCCCCAAGCGAGAGCCAGATCGGTGGGTTGGTTATAGAAAATCGCCGAGAGGAAGCCGGAGGCGAAGGCATCACCTGCTCCTGTGCGTTCGAAGGCATCGGCGTTAAGAGCGGGCATGAACCAGAAATTTTCCTCTCGATCTAGACAGTAAGCCCCTTTTTCGCCATCGGTGATAACGACGATTTTGGGACCTAATTTCTTTAGACCTTCGGCCAGGCTACGAAGCGACCACACCTCGGGCTCACTTGAGGTCTGGTCGCGGAGAAGAGGGGCTCCTAAAATTTTCTCGGCTTCTTGTTTGTTGCAGAATAGAATTTCGGTGCGGGTATAAATATCTTTTAACTTTTCTACTCCCACCTTAATTTGGTGGGTACCAGGGCTGAAGGCTAGTTTAATTTCGGGATTTACTTGGAGCCAATGACTCAAATCTTGATGGTAGCTTAAGTTCTCATCACCAACTGAAGAGAGATACACCCAAGTTGGAATTTCTTCGGGCTTGCCCTGAGTTTTGTCGAAGGGCCACTCGTAATTATATTTCTGGTGATGGACGAGAATTGTCCTGTCGTCTTGGTACCAGAGGACATAATTGTAATTCGTTCGGGCGCCTAATTGTTGGCTGACGAATTTTGTATCGACTCCGGCGGCGGAGAGTTTGGCTAGAGTGTTGTTGCCATGTATATCTTTGCCTAGATTTGAAATGTAAGCAGTGTTTAGACCCAATTTTGTCGCTCCTAGGACAACATTGGAGCTATTGCCACCGGCGGGGACCTCGGTTACTGATTCGTAAGGAATCTTGGAGGCAAAACGGAGGCAAATCTTACATTCGGGCCGATTAATATCGCAATTTAGCTCGGCTTCGGATAGTTTAATAAAGGCATCGGTGGCGTTATCCCCTATAGAGATTAAATCAATTTTATTCATATGCTATGATTATAATATGAAAACACTAAAAGAGGTAATTTATGATGCGGATAAGAATAAGGTCGCTATCGGTCATTTTAATATTTCTAATCTTGAAGCTTTGTGGGCAATTTTCCGTGCCGCGCAGGAATTGTCGAATCAGAGTGGGTCTCTAGTCCCCATAATTATCGGTGTGTCAGAAGGGGAGCGAGATTTTATCGGTGTGCCTCAAGTGCGAGCTCTGGTTTCAAGTTTTCGTAATGAATATGATTATCCGATTTGGCTCTCAGCTGACCACACTTATTCTCTCGAACGAGCCAAAGAGGCGATTGATGCCGGTTTCGATATGATTGTCTTCGACCGAAGCGAATTACCACTTGCTGAGAATATTGCCGAGACGAAGAAGTGTGTCGAATATGCCAGAAGTAAACCCGACATTGTTGTCGAGGGAGAGCTTGGTTATATTGGCAAGTCATCTAAGATGTTAGATGACTTGCCCGAAGGCGCGGCGGTAGGTGAGGAGTCTATTACAAAGGCTGAAGAAGCCAGACAATTAGTGGCTGAAACTGGGGTAGATTTATTCTCTCCGGCCGTTGGTAACATCCATGGCATGCTCAAGCATACGGCCAATCCGAGGTTGTTTATTGAAAGAATCAGGGAAATTCGCCAAGCCACAGGTGTACCCCTAGTCCTACATGGGGGTTCTGGTCTATCGGACGAGGATTTTCTTGGGGCGATAAAGGCAGGAATTTCGATTATCCACATTAATACCGAGTTGCGTTTGGCTTATCGCAATGCTCTTCGCGAATCGCTTCAAGCCGACCCTGATGAAATTGCTCCCTACAAGATTCTTAAGAAGTCTGTTCAAGCAATGACTGAAGTTGTCAAGAGACGTCTCAAGCTCTTTATGGGGTTGCATTTTTAGAGATTTCTTATATACTAAGCAGGTTATGTTTAAATTAAGCGCTAAATTACGCGATATTTTAGGTAAGAAGGTTTCTGAGCTCCGTCGGGTCGGGGAGTTACCAGCGGTTGTTTATGGTGGTAAGGAGGGTAGCAAATGCTTGACCCTTAATCTTATTGAATTCAAAAAAGTCCTTAAAGAGGCCGGAGAGTCTTCTATTATCTCTTTAGAATTGGACGGGAAGAAGACTGATGTCTTGATCCATGAAGTCCAATTCGAGCCTGTTACTGGTGAGCCTGTTCATGCTGACCTCTATGTTGTTAGCCAGGACAAAGAAATTGAAGTTGATGTACCTTTGGTCTTTGAAGGTGTACCTCCTGCCGTTAAGGAGCTCGGTGGCTCTTTGGTCAAAGTTATACATGAATTGCCAATTAGTGCTTTACCTAAGAATCTTCCTCATGATATTATCGTTGATGTTAGTGTTCTAAAAACCCTAGATAGTCAGATTTTGGTAAGAGATCTTAAATTGCCCACTGGTGTTAAGGCTGTTGTTGAAGATGATGAAGTTGTTGCTTCTATTACTATTGCTGGTGAAGAAGTTGTAGATGAGGTCACTCCGGCTGATCTCTCTGGTATTGAAGTAGAGAAGAAGGGCAAGAAAGATGAGGAAGATGGAGAGGGGACTCCCGCTTCCGAATAATTTTTGCTATAATAAATCTTATGATTAGACGACCAGTTTTTTTCTGGCTTGGGTTGTTTGTTTCTTGTTTATTTTTACTTAATTTTCAATTAGTGTTGGCCGAGACGACGTCTGAAAAAGAGTCCCGCCTTCAGTCTCAATTGAGCCAAGTTGAACGAGAAATTGCTGCCCAGAAAAGTTTGCTTCAATCTAAACAAAAGGAGACTGCTAGTATTAAGCGGGATGTTGATATCTTAACCTATAAGATTAATACGGCTCAGCTTAATATTAAGGCCAAACAGATTGAGATCGAACGTCTTGGTGGGGATATTAAACAGAAGGTTAATACGATTGCCACCTTAGACAATAAATTAGAGAAAGAAAAACGTTCTCTGTCTGAATTTTTGCGTCAGACTCGAGAGCTCGACGATAACACTTTGGCCGAGGTTATCTTGTCCAAAGATACGGTTAATAATTTCTTTGTTGATTTAGAGCGTTTTAATTTTGTCGAAGAATCTATTCAAGACACTCTCGGTGTTGTTCGTGAGACGAAGACTGAGACCGAAGGTAAAAAAGTTCAACTTGAGGGTCGCCGTGATGCGGAACTTGATGCTAAGAAGGAGATTGAGGCCGAGAAGGCCAACATTGAGGTTCTTAACAAAGAGAAGACGGTCCTGCTTAATGCTAGTAAGGCCAAAGAGAATTCTTACAAAGCTATTATTGCCGAGAAAGAGAAACAGCGAGCAACTATTCGGGGGGCTCTCTTTAGTTTGCGGGGGGCGACCAATATTACCTTTGGTCAAGCCTTAGAGTATGCTCAGACTGTATCAGCTAAGGTGGGTATTCGCCCTTCGTTCCTTTTGGCTATTATTACTCAAGAATCTAATTTAGGCCAAAATATTGGGACTTGTAATCGACCACAAGACCCACCATCTAAGAGTTACAAGGCTGTAATGAAGCCAGATAGAGATATTGTTCCTTTTGAAAGAATCACTAAAGCTCTCGGTATTGATCCCGTTGGCCAGCCAGTCTCTTGTCCTTATGGTGGTGGTTATGGTGGGGCGATGGGTCCGGCCCAATTCATCCCTTCGACTTGGTTGGGGATGGCGAGCGCTGTTACCGCTGTGACTGGTAATAATCCACCCAATCCATGGAATCCGTTAGACGCCTTTACGGCCTCGGGATTATATTTGCGAGATTTGGGGGCCGATGGGAAGACTTATAGCTCTGAGCGTAAGGCTGCTTTGCGCTATTACGCTGGGGGTAACTGGAACTTGTCTAAGAATGCTTTCTATGGTGATCAGGTGATGGCGATTGCTGCTAAGTATGACAAGCAAATTGCCATCTTGCAAAACGACTAAAAATATGCGATACTAAATCTATGAATGCATGCGAATGCAACGAATAATTATGAAAAAAGATACCCATCCAAAATATTACGAAACAGAAGTTATTTGCGCTTGCGGTAACGTCTTCGCTGTCGGATCAACTGCCGAGAAATTACAGGTAGAAATTTGCAGTGCTTGCCACCCCTTCTTTACTGGTAATGAGAAGACGCTTGACGTGGCCGGTCGTGTAGAGAAGTTCAAGACTCGTGCCACTAAAGCTACTGCTACTAAGAAAAAGACTAAAACTACTACTGCCAAGAAAGCAGATAAGTAGATAGTAATGGATATTGCCGACTTTAGAGCGAATAACAAAACCGCTTATTTAGCTGGTTTGTACGATGATTTTACGCGTCAGATTGAAGAGGCGAGGGCTTTAGCCGTGGCTGATAGTTCTGTCTCCGACTTAGTTGAAGAGGAAGTTAAAAATTTTGAGAAAGAACGCGAAGCTCTCTGGTCTAAGATGGAGGAAATTCTTGCTCCTAAAGAAAGGGGGAATGACGACCCTAAGACTCTAATTATTGAAATGAGGGCCGGAGCTGGTGGTACTGAGTCGGCTCTTTTTGCTTATGAATTATCACAGATGTATGCCAAATATTCTGCTTCGCAGGGTTGGAGTTTTGTCTTGGTAGATTCTTCGCCTTCTGAGCTTGGGGGGTATAAAGAAGTAACCTTCGAAGTGTCTGGCGAGGGGGCCTATGATGATTTCAAGAATGAGATGGGGGTGCACCGCGTGCAGAGAGTGCCGGCGACTGAGAAGCAAGGACGAGTGCATACTTCAACAATTTCTGTTGCCGTCTTGCCGGTGAGGGAATTTAGTACTGTTAAGATTAATCCCAGCGATTTAGAAATAGAATTTACTCGTTCCGGTGGGGCCGGTGGCCAGAATGTGAACAAAGTTGAGACGGCCGTACGTATGACTCATAAGCCGACAGGTCTCGTTGTCCGTAGTCAGGCTGAGCGTACCCAGCTTCGTAATAAAGAGAAGGCTCTAGCCCTGTTGTCGGCTAAAATTGAGGATATGGAACGCCAGAAGGAAGAGGCCAAGTACTCAGCCGAACGTAAGAGTCAGATTGGCACCGCCGATCGCAGTGAGAAAATTCGCACTTACAATTACCTCCAAGACCGCATTACTGATCACCGCATT
>DAOTDH010000008.1:0-10981 GCA_035453545.1 Minisyncoccota bacterium | reverse complement strand
CTTGACCTCCTCGTCTGTGGGGGCGAAGGCAAAATCAACATGATTGAGTCGGCTGGTAACGAAATTCTCGAAGCCAAAGTTAAAGAAGGACTAAGAAAAGCCCAAGAAGAAATTGAGAAAATCCAAGTTTGGCAGAAGCAAATCATCGGCGATATGGCCAAGCCAAAGTTTGAGCTCAATATTCCCACTATCCCGACTGAGGCCGAAAATCTCTTCACAGACAACATAGCCTCTAAGATTGAAGAAGTAATGTTTGCTGGTACCGGCAAAAAATCAGCTGACAGCCTCAAAGAAGATTGGCTCAAACTCCGCGCCGAGAAAATGCCTGAGGCCAACCTTGGAGCTTGGCTCAACTATTTTGAAAAACAAATTGATAAAGTGGTACACATCGAAGCGATTGAGAAAAAAAGACGCACCGACGGGCGAGCTCTTGATGAAGTACGACCACTCTTTGCTCAAGCTGGCGGTTTCTCTAAGGTTGTCCATGGTAATGGACTCTTCTATCGTGGAGCAACCCATGTCTTAACCACCCTCACTCTGGGTGGACCACGTGATTCCCTTATCGTCGAGGGGATGGAGGTAGATGGTATGAAATACTTCTTCCACCATTACAACTTCCCACCATTTTCTGTTGGTGAGACCGGCCGAGTTGGCAACACCTCACGCCGCTCGATCGGTCACGGGGCTCTCGCCGAAAAATCTCTCCGCGGAGTTATCCCCAGTCGCGAAGATTTCCCTTACACGATCCGTCTGGTCTCTGAAGTCTTAGCTTCTAATGGCTCGAGTTCTATGGCTTCGGTCTGTGCCAGCACTCTAGCCCTAATGGACGGTGGGGTACCAATCAAGCGCCCCGTCGCTGGTATCTCGGTTGGTCTCATGTATGAGAGTGATGATAAATACGAACTTATTACCGACATTCAAGGAGTAGAGGATCATTATGGTGACATGGACTTCAAGGTGGCCGGTACTACCGAAGGTATTACGGGCATCCAACTTGATATCAAGATGGGTGGTATCCCAGTAGAGATTCTCGAGCAAGCAATTGATCGCGCGCGAACAGCTCGCGAGAAAATTATCGGAGTAATTACCGAGGCTATCCCAGCCCCAAGACCAGAAATCAACACTTCAGCCCCGAAAATTCTAAAAATTACTATTCCGGTTGATAAGATTGGTACCGTTATCGGCCCCGGTGGAAAAATGATCCAACAAATCACCGCCGACACCGGAGCGGTTGTCGAGATAGAAGATGACGGGACTGTCTATATTACCGGCAAGACCGACCAAGCCAATTCGGCCAAAGAAATGATCGAGGAAATTTGCCACGTCTACAAAGCTGGAGAGAGATTCGAAGGTGAGGTTGTAAGGCTAATGGATTTTGGCGCCTTCGTGCAAATTGCTAAAGATACCGATGGCCTTGTGCACGTCTCTGAGATTGCCAACTTCAGAATTGACAAAGTTGGTGATACCCTCAAGATCGGAGAAAAAGTCCCTGTTGTCATCAAAGAAATTGATGATAAAAATCGAATTAATCTCTCAATCAAGCAAGCCGACCCAGAATGGGCGGCAAAAAAAGGATTGAAGCCTTCAACTAATCCGACTAATCCACCGTCTAGCCCTTATCGCCCTAGAAACTAAAAAGTAAATTGGTTATAATAGTTGGTAATGCCTGATGTTGTAAAACAGACAACGTCTGATTCTAATACTCAAAACCTCAACTCGTCTGCTAACGCGACGATGCCAATTGGTGATGACACAAACGTCGCCACAACAAAACCCGCTGTTGGGGAGAGTCAAGAAGAAAAGTTACGCAAAGCCAAAATAGCCATGGAGGGTCTCGATCGTACCGTACGTCGAGAAGCCGACGAGAAAGAGGAAGAGGCCAGCGAAGAAAAACAACAACTAAATAAATTACTTCTCTCAATAAATCACGAGAAGGAACTCTTAGAGTTAACTTGGGTCAATCTCGACAACAAAAGAACAGGACTTAAAAAAGTCCTTGAACCGATTCTCCAACAAGAAGATCAGGCCCAAAGTGAAGAGAACGAGATAGAGAGTAAAGAAGACGTAACGGTTACCCCCAAAGAGAAACATGAGATAGAACAACAACGCTGGGAAATTCAGCAAAAACGAAAGAAAATAGAAGAAGAAAAATGGATCGTTGAAGAGAAAATAATTAAGATCGAAGAGCAGATAGGCGAAACAAAGAAAAAATATCAAATCCTCTTAGACCAAGAAGACGAGATCCGTAACAAGATCCAAGCTATTGATGAGCAAATTTTGCTCCAACAAGAAGTTCTTAAACAGCAACACGAGCTAGAAGAACAAAAGAGGCAACAATCAGCACTTAAACAAGCCGAAGAAGAGAAGCAAAGAGCCGACGCCGAGAGACGTCGGGTTGAAGAGATAAAAAAAGCAGAAGAAGATCGCAAGAAGGCCGAGGAGGAAAAAGCTCTTGAACTTAAAAAAAGGCAAGCCGAAGAAACCTCTAGTGCAATGAAAAGAGTAGAGGATCTGAGACGGGCCGAAGAAGAGAGGCAGAGACAAGAGACAACAAGACAACAAGCCGAACAAGCCAGAGCGGATGAGTTAAGGAAAAAATTGGTCGAGATGATGGATCATTCGGCGCCAACATCAAAAAAACCATCTCCTAAACCAGAAACTCCAATTGCCACTCCGGTACCAACCCCAACTCCACCCAAGGAAGAGCCAAGCCAAGAAAACCGATCATTAGAACTAGAACGCATCCGAAGAGAAAACGAAGAAGTTGATTTGAGTCGTCAACAGAAAATTAATGAGCAGAAACAAAAAAATGCTAGCTCTACCCAAGATGAAGAAGAGGGGATCAAGCCACTGCGAACTCTCCAAAGTGATATGGCCGAAGCTCTAAAGAACCAACAGATTAGCCCCGAAGATATGAAAAAGGGTGGCAAAAAAACTTTTCCTTGGTTCTAGTGGCTTGGTTAAAAACCCATGGATGACAAGACGAAAGACACAAACAACTCTGACAAGCTAGCCAAGGCTAAGTTGGTTTTGTCTGGTGAAGAAAAATTAACTAGTTGGAAGAAGGCGGGAGAAGATTTAGAAAAAAGACGGCAAGAAGCCGTCCGCGCAATGGCCAGCAATGAGCAAAAGAAAGCCTGGGACGACGAAGAAAAAGCTCGCCAAAACAAATTAGAAGCTCAAAAGAAGTTAGCCGAACTAGAGGCTAAACGCCGTATTGACGAACAAGAAAAAAGAAAGAACCTAAGCGAAGAGCAAATAAAAAGAGACCAAGAACTAGAAGCTGAGCGCGTCGCCCAAATTGACAAAATCCTAAAATCACAAAGAGAAATTGACCTAATCAAAAAAAACCCTAAGGCTGGACCGGCACCAATCCGTACCCTAACTCGAGATATTGGAGAAGTTGCCAAGAGTGGAGGTTTAAGCGCTAGCGGTATCATTACTAATACTCCAGATAAAGAAAATCTCGCTCCCTCAAAAAACCGAAACCTCGGCCAATCTTGGCTGGTTGGTGTCGGCCTCATCTTAATACTAGGAGGTTTAGGAGTTGTTCTCTGGTCTGTACTCCAGAGACAGGTTACAAGTATTGCCCCTCTCGAAGAAACTCGCCAAAGTCTCATTTTTGCTGATGAGCAGATTCAGATCAATCTAGAAGAGCTAAGCGCCGAACAGGTCGAGCAGGAATTAAGAACAAAAAGCGCTACTCCACCAAGAGAGAGGGAGTGGGTCCAAGAAGTTTACTTTACTTATCAGAAGAGAGAACAAACTCCTCAAGGTCTAGTTATAACCTTAACCGAAACTGATCCTACAACCTTTGCTACCAAACTAGAATTAAAGCTCCCCGATGAACTACTTAGATTCCTTGAACCCAAGATGATGTTTGGTTTTTATTATGGCCAACAGACAACACCTTTTTATATTTTTAAAACAAAAAATTACAAGAATGTTGCTGATGCTCTTCTAAACAATGAGAACGTTGTTGTCTCAGAATTGCTCTCCCCCTTGGTGGAAGCCTCGTCAACAGAAAAGTTAATTTCGAGCCTTTTCCAAGATAAGATGATTAATAACTATGACACCCGCTTAATGATAGATGAGGCTAATACTGTCATTGCCTTGTATTCTTGGCTCGACAAAGAGACCTTAGTCTTCACTACTAACGAGAATACCTTTAGCAAAATCCTCAACTCTTTCTTATCCCCCAAAGCAATCGTCAAATAAGCCAGCTTACTACTTAATAGGGTATTTTTATTATTGACAAAACAAGCTCGTTTGTTACGATATACTTAATAATTAAATAAAAAAATGACTAACAACACCGAAAAAAATGATCAATATTATATAGACTTGCTAGAAACGAACATCGCTAAACTCGTAAAAGAAAAAGGTGGTGACGAAGCAAGACTCAAGGAGATCCAAGATGACAAACCGATGTCCGGTGATGATGTTGGCAGTCAGCGTGATGATCGTGAGAGATTAGAACAAGAAATTGCTAATACCGAAGACCTCATAAGTGAAGCCAACCGGGCCTTAACTTGGGCCAAGAAAAATGGTTTTGTCTGTGCCGTCTGTCGCAAACCGATTGAGAAAGATCGCCTAGATGCTGACCCAGCTTCTCTTACTTGTAAAGAACACCGTGACGAAGAGGATGCTATTGAGTTATAATTTCACCCCGTCTATAATTAGCTAATGATCGCAAAAATAAACTCGGCTCAAGTTATCGGTCTTAAGACCGACATTATTGATGTGGAAGTTGACATTAATCGTGGGCTTCAATCCTTCTCTATTGTCGGTCTTCCCGACAAGGCAGTGGCTGAGGCCAAAGATCGTATCAACTCGGCGATCAAGAATTCTGGCTTCCGTGCTCCTCAGAAGGGCAACAAGAAAGTCATCGTTTCTCTTGCCCCAGCCAATATCCGCAAAGAGGGTTCGTCCTTCGACCTCGCAATTGCCCTTGGCTATCTCTTGGTCGCTAAAGAAATCAAGTTTAAACCGCAAAACAAATTATTTATTGGCGAGTTGGCCCTGAGTGGGGAACTCCGACCAATTAGTGGTGCTCTTCTTATTACTCAAAAAGCTAAGGAGAAAGGCTTTTCTGAAATATACTTACCAGCCGATAACGCCCTAGAGGCAAGTCTGATCAGAGGGATCACTATTTATCCTTGCCACAGCCTAGAAGAAATTACGAACTTCATTTCGCCCCAAGAAGAAGCCGGCCAAGCACCGAAGATAACACCCCAGCCAGAAGCCGAAATAAGAAGCAAAAGGAGCGAGGCTCTCTTCGACTTCTCCGAAATTAGAGGTCAACAGACAGCCAAAAGGGGATTAGAGATAGCCGCGGCCGGTGGCCACAACGTCGCCATGTACGGACCACCTGGCACCGGCAAAACAATGCTAGCGCGAGCCTTCACCAACATTATGCCACCCCTAACTATCGACCAAGTTATTGAGGTTACCGGTATTCACTCCGCCACAAGTGCTCTTGCCGACGAGCTTATTACTGAGCCACCCTTCCGTTCACCTCACCACACTTCCTCTTATGTCTCCCTTGTCGGCGGTGGAGCTTGGCCCAAGCCTGGCGAGATCACTTTGGCTCATCGTGGCGTCCTCTTCTTAATAGCATGAACGCTAAACCAAAAGTTATCAGAATAGAAGTTTCCGATACAATCGAGTTACACGAGATGATTACTGGTAAACATAAAAAGCCGGGACTTAAAAGACCTATTTCTGAATTCAAATCGGGACATGACTTCCACAGGGACACAAAAACCTGGAGGCTTCTAGAGAGAATTATTGATAGGGGAAAGAACTGGTATAAAGAGATAATCTCGGACTTAAAAGGAAACGTTGTCCACCAAGAAGAGCATCCCTTAAACGAACATAGGGGTCACGGTTATGATAAAAAATCAGGCAACCGCTAAATAGCGAACACCGTACAATAATAAGATGAATACAAAATTTACTCTTAGGGATTATTTCTTTTTTTTAAACACATGTAGTTCTGGTTCCTCAAAAGTCCCTTCATGATAAAAAATACCGTCATATCCCTTAGAAACTGCGTATCTCTTAGCAACCTCATCAAACTTGACTGAAATCATAGGATCACCGTCAAAACCAACAATGCCTGATAATTCCTCTTTATTTGAAACAATTAAAGGATTTTTGGGTAATTCTGAGACAAAAGCTTTCAAAACCTTACCGAAATCTCCAGCAACATATTTGCTGGCACTATAAAATTTATCACCACTTTGTATATTATATTTATCAAGACCCCTAAACCAGTCTCTGTTTAATTCTGGAATTCTGTTATTCATAAATCTATATATAACATAATTTACTGTTAAATAATATAAAAAAAACAAGTAAAATGAGGAGCTTTTAAATATCTCTCAAATATGCAAGAATAGTATGTATGTATGGGGACAAGGCAACATCACTATTTAAGAAGCTCAAAAAAGAGGGCATTGTTGGGGCAGAGGGGGAAATCAGCCTAAGTTTGTTGGGGGTTGAAGTGGAAGTCTCTGACAAAAGCGCTATCGGTAATTTACTCCAGGAGTGGTTGGGAGGTTGGATGGTATCTAAAGATATCAGACATCGAAGTAACCCCAACTCTCAAATGCCTCCTGATTTCTATCTTGGGGACAGCTCAGAAAAAGACCTCTTAGAAGTGAAAACTTTTGATTACACAAAGTCTCCAAATTTTGATGTGGCAAATTTTGATGCCTATGTTAGAGATCTAAAAGAAAAACCTTTTCGTCTCGATGCTGACTATTTAATACTTGGATATTCTTTAAACAATGGGATTGTCAAAATAAATGACGTCTGGCTAAAAAAAGTGTGGGAGATTACCTGTCCAAGTAATGACTACGCATTGAGGACACAGGTAAAACAGGGAAAAATTATAAATATCCGTCCGTATAATTTCAAATCAATGTCAAACGGCTTTCAACCTTTTAGGGATAGGGTATCTTTTGTTAATGCCATAAGGGAAACTCTCGCTAAATATAAAAATGATCAAGACGGAGCAAACATATGGTTTGAGGAAATAGAAAGATCATACAGACGTTTCAATTAAGTTATTTTCTCTATAAGTCTGGAGGAAACAAGCTCAATAACCTTAACACTCACGGAGTTTCCAAGTAAATCGAAAGCTTCTTCATATTTTACAATACCATCCAACTCATATTCCTCAGGGAAACCAAACAGCCTTAAGCCTTCCCGAATCTCTAATCTTCTCAGCCCTTTTTTGTCAGCAACAGCCAATCTTGTAACATCTGTCGCAACAAGAGTTGGAGTTGTACCCTTGGGATCTAGGATGTGGCTTATCTCAAAACTTAATTTCCCCGCTACAATATTGTAGCCCTCTTCATATCCAACAGGGGCTTTTTTGGGTTTTTCCTTCACCATATAACCTTTAGAAACCATATCATCAAGCATTTTTCCTAATTCATGTCTATTTTTTTTATTATAAAAAGTCATAATTTCTTCCAGCGTAAGGGGCATTCCGTCTGACCAAGAAAAATCTTTTCCTATTACCCAAGATTTTCTCCTCCTCTGTTTCAAAATTTCTTCAATCAAACCTTTTTGCTCTAAAGAAAGAGCCCCTTTTAGTTCAAAGTCCCAACTATGTATATTATTTAAACCACCACGTTTGTCTTTTATCTGCTTACCTCTTAAGTCGCGAACATTATAGTGTTTAAGTAATTTTTTTGTAAAATCAGTATTAAGATATTTAGAACTATCAACATCTCCAACGAGAACGTCTTCAAGTTTCGATACTTTTGTTGGCAAATCATCAAGACTAATTTCCTTATTTTTTGCTCCGACAATATAAATACGTTTCCTCTTTTGAGGGATGCCATACTGACTAGCATCTAAAACCTTCCAAGAAACCTTATATCCAAGGTTTTCCAAATGAACAAGAATAGTCTCAAGTGTTCTTCCGATAGGCTTGCTAGTGTCAATACGGTCATGAGTCTTAAGACCTTCTACGTTTTCAAGAATAAATCCTGATGGTTTTTTTTCTTTAAGAATACGCTCTATTTCAAAAAAAAGTGTACCTCGTGTATCACCAAAACCTCTTCTAGCACCCGCGGAGCTAAAAGGCTGACAAGGAAAACCTGCGAGCAAGATATCGAAGTCTGGAATAGCTGATTCTTTAATAAGGGTTATATCGCCATAAATATTATCTTCTTTAAAATTATTTTTATAAACAGAGATAGCGTGAGGCTTGATCTCCGAAGTAAAGACACATTTCCCCTCTAATCCAGCTTTCTCGAGAGCCCTCTCTAGGCCGATTCTTGTACCCCCAAGACCAGCAAAAAGATCAATAAATTTAATTTTTTTCTTTGTTTTCATAAGGACAATTATACACTAAATCGTTAAATGGGTCCAATTTCCACTTATCTCAAAAATATTCCATTTTAAAAACCCTAAGATTCCCCTCATAGGGGTAAACCCAATAAAACCAACACAAAGATAAGCTGATAAAGATCTGAGCGTTTCTAGGCGTATCCTGGACGATCCCACAAGTAGGTTTAGATAGTTTTTACACCTTACAGAGAGTCTAGGAAACTAACGACTTTAGCTGTTTTTCGTATTCTGTCCATTTATCAAACCTCTCTACATAGGCAGGATGCCATGCACAGACGTTACTAATGCCGATACTTTCTAACACATCTGAGGCACTTTTACCCAAAGAAACGATGGTTTTAGGCTGAATTATCGCTATTTCCTCTAAAAGGATGTCTTTAAACCTAGCAACTTCTTCTTCGGTTGGTCTCCTTGCTAGAGAGCAGGTTTTTACAACATCAGTGATGTAACTACCGTCTAGGTCTAATTTATTTAGAAGTTTGACGAATTTAAGATCGGACTTAGTTAAGAAGAAATTATCAGTTGAATCCCATTCAGTCTCTTTCCTTGGACAAGTCGGCATTTCTGCAACAAACATCACCTTAAAGCTTTCTTTAATGGAAATAGTGGGAATTCTGCGACCAACATAATACTTAGCCGAATTAGCGGTTTCTTTAACCTGAAGATTGATTTTTTCTAATATTTTACTGGTCATGTCTTTTGGACCAGTAGCGGAAACACAAAGCCCGCTACCAGGAGAGTCCTTGCGGACTCCTATATGGGTTTCCCCATACAACGTCAGACACGCCCTGATAACGGGTTCTCTATGTCTGACGATTTATGACCATGCCTCAATTTAAGTTAACTATGTTCACTCAATTAAGGTTTAGGTCTTCCTATTCAATTGTGACTAAATTGTAGCAGTTTTTAGGGAAAAAGCGAGAGACTGGACATATCGATGCAAAAAGGCAAATATATATAGTAACTACATACTTGCATAGATATATGACTTTTGACCAAAAATTCATTTTTAGCTTAAAAGCGGACGATTTTCTTAAAAAAGAGGTGGCTTTTATTAAGAAGAAATGGTTTAAAAATATTACAAAAAGTTCCCCTTTTTACGGAGAAGATTTAGACAAACTTCCTTTAGAGTATGCGGAGGATTTGGAATTTGTTCTTGGAATGTCTAATTTCCCAATGCGATACACAAAACCATTACACCTTTTCATCTCAAAAAATAAAATTCCTAAAATATCCGAGCCAACAAAGAAGGTGCGGATATATTTCAAGCATCACAAAAGAAATCTTCAAGAAACTATTATTTTTGAAATAGATCCAGATTCGGGGAAAAAAGATGTTATTAATGCGTGGGGAGAGGTCTCTGGAGAGAAGACCATAAAGGGGATTAGAGGAAAAAAATCTCTAAAATCATTTTCAAATACCACCTCTGGATTTCCACAAAAAATTGTACCCACTGCTAATTTCCCGCGATTAATGAAAATAGCAGACAATGACAAAAATTTGAAGAAAAAAGCTAAAGAATATTCAACTACAGACGAAATCACTGACAACTATGCAAAATGGAGAAACACTCATCAATTAAGGACAAATCTAAAAAGAAATATGAAAATATTTTCGACAAGAAGGATTTCCTTAGAGAAAAAGGGGGAATATGAAAATTATCTCAAAAAAATTAAGCCTGGTTTCTAAAAAATAACATCCACTGGTACCAATCAATGAACCCTAGATTGCTGGGGTTCATTTCTTTTAACATGGAGAGTAATGCAGAAAGACGCGTCTTGCAGATTAAAAAACAAGTTATGAAAAATCATGGCAACAAAAGAAAAAGACGACGAGGATATCGTCTATGTCCCCACAATAGAAAGCGAGGTCGAGACAACATTACAAAAATTAGTAAACTTTCTTCTGAACGAAAATGGATAATACTAAACAAAAATTACTAGAACAAGGAATGCTGTATCTTGAAAATGGTTTCTCCGTTATCCCAGTGGGGATTAAAAAAGACCCCCTTGTAAAATGGAGCGAGTATATGAACAGACAAACAACTCCGAAAGAATTAGAAATCTGGATTGAAAGTTTATCTGAGATGACTGGTCTAGCTGTCGTAACGGGGAAGATATCAAACATTGTCGTAGTAGATGTTGATGACAAAGACCTTAACCTTGGATTTCCCCTTACTCCAACGGTAAAAACCTCACGAGGGAAACACTATTATTTCAAATATCCCGATGCAGGTCTTGGCAAAACGGTAAAGATTGAAAAGGTTGACATACAGGGAGATGGAAAATGTGTGGTATCTCCTCCATCAAAACACGAATCTAACATTACTTACGAATGGGAGATTGGATTAGACCAACCAATGGCGGAATTCCCCAAGGAATTGATTCTTAAGGAAGAGAAAACTGTTCAAATCCCAAATAATACTAGTTTTCTTCAGGGAGTATTTGAGGGGGAAAGACATATCTCTGCAACCAAGGTAGCAGGAAAACTGATCAGTCTCTATCCGAAACTAGATTTACAAACTGCTTATTCATTACTAGAAGCCTGGAATGAACGCAATAAACCTCCTCTTCCAATAAAAGAACTCCAACAAATATTCAAATCCTTAGTT
>DAOTDH010000007.1:741-11094 GCA_035453545.1 Minisyncoccota bacterium | reverse complement strand
ATGCTGAATAGCTAGTTAGTAAAATAAAAAGAGTCCTGCATTTTACAGGACTCTTTTTATTTTGACTTAAATTAATTATTGAGCAAAAGCGGTCTTCAACTCCGCCACCGCCTTGTCGTAACCAGCCTTGAATTCAGCTTGAATCTTGTTCATTGCTTCTCGACGAATTTTAGAAGCTTCAGTTACGCCATCTTTCGTCTTCTCCAAATCCTTAACGACCTCGGCAAATTGTTGACGAGCTGTCTTAATACCATTACTAGTGTTTGTCCTGATGGTTTGAATCTCGACACCATTAGTACAGTCCGTCTTGGCCTGGGAAAGAACAGAATCAATGGCATTTCTTAGAGCTACTCGAGCGGTCTCAGAAGTAGTCTTCCTCGTAGCGATAGACCCGTCGACACTATTACGATAAGTGCTAACAGCAGAATCTACTGCCTGACGACGAGTCTCCGTCAAGGAAGTTAGAGTGTTACGAAAAGTGGCTACCGCCGCCTTCTGCTCCTCAGTTGTTGCTCGAGCCTCTAATTGATCCAAACGAGTCTCGCGATTAGCCTCAGCTCTAGTTCGAGCCTCTAATCTCTTCTCATCACCAGTAAGACGATTCTGACTCACCTTTTGCAATTGCTCTGTTCTCTTTGTCTCAAAACGACCAAGCTTACCAATCATATCCTGATTTCGAGTTTGCAACCTCTCCACTAAGTTAGCGCAGAGATTGGTCCCAACCTTAGCCTGCCCCGAAGTAGCCGTAGCCGATTGGCCAAGACGAGGAGCAGTGAAGGCAAAAGAGGTTACTGGTAATATCAGACTAAAGACGAAGGCTACTAGAAAAAATTTTGTTATATTTTTATAGTTCATCTTGATATGTATTATTTATCTCAGCTAATAATAGATCTTCCTCGGCAAGGAAAGAATCATCAATATCGCTAGTTAAGAGATTAATCTCTTCAGCATTCTCCCCTTCAAAAGAAGCTAGCAAACTATTAATGTCTCCGTCGACGGAATCTTCGAACGTTTGTTCCTCTTGGACAGAAGTGTCGTCATTGTCGGTGAGCATCCCCAATTTAACTCCGCCAAGGCCGGCAAAATTAAAATAAGCAATACCACCAATCAAAAGAGCGACAACGACTAGAGAAACAAGAACTTTCATTGTGTTACTCATATATTGATAAAATGGGCTAATAATATTGACCTCTTGATAATTATAAAGAGCCTTCTCTAAACCAACCTTATCGGGCGTAACCAAAAGATTCTGTTCTCTAAACAGTTTAAGAAATCTCCTGATTTTTTCTTCTTTAGGATCCATATTTTTCTAATTTTTGGCTCATCGCCCGCAGAGCCCGGACCAAACTCTGTCTAATCGCCTCCTCACTCTTACCGAGGAGTTCAGCAATCTCTCTAGTTGATAACTCATTCAAATATTTGAGAGTAAGAACTTCTCGTTGGGCTGGAGTTAAAGCGCTTAAACCCAATTCTATTAGCTCTCGACTTTCTCTCTCGAGAGACAGCTTGTCTGCTTGCACTGAGAGATCGGGGAGAGATACTAGCTGATCTTCGTTTAGTAACTCAGGGAAATCCCGTCGCCAATAATCGATCAAACTATTGCGAGCAATGGTATAGAAATAAGTTAAGGGATTTTTATTAGTAATAGCAAAAGAAGAAATAGACTTGAGACCCTTGAGAAAGACATCTTGCGTTAGATCTTGAGACAACTCTTTATCTCCAGTTCGCCCATAAAGGTAACGGAAGATAGGTGTATAGAATTGTTCATAGATAATAGCAAAAGATTCTTTATCGCCGGCCTTAGCCTGACTAATAACATCCTTCAACTCTTCTATAGTGTACACTCTAATCATAATAACGGATAATAAGTTATTCTGTGACGAATTAAACTAAGAAGCTTTCTTCCTTGTTCCTCATTAAACTAAGAAGCTTTCTTCCTTGTTCCTCTTTGCTTCTTTTTTCTCTCAACCTGTTTTTGCCTCTTTTTAAATTTTTCAGTTAAATTCCTCCCCCGTTCACAAACATAACAAGGTCCTGAGCCACCACAAGACGGACAATCGCGTTCAGACTCTGCCCAAGCAGGACTATCAGGAATTATTGGGGTTATTTTCTCTTCCCCAAAATTAATTCCTTCCTCCTTTTCGGGTTCTTCAATAAATCCCGGCAGATCCATTTGTGCTCCCAAATTCTCCATATCTCTATTCTAGCATATTGAAAAATAAGACAAAAGAAGCTAAGATATGATTGTTAATATATTGCCGGATCGTCTAATGGTAGGACATCGCTCTTTGGAGGCGAGTATCTTGGTTCGAATCCAAGTCCGGCAGCAATCCTTCGCCAAGGCTTCGGAATTGCTCCGCCTAGAAAACATGCATTGCGTTTATATATTATGATAAGTACTTGGATAATTTATGCCCTCTTGTCAGCACTGTTTGCGGCAGCGGTGGCTATTCTTGGTAAAATCGGGATCAGCCAAATTGATACAACTCTGGCGACAACCATTCGCTCAATTGTAATGTCTATCGCTCTTATTCTGGCAACTTTTTCTCTTGGCAAATTTGATCTGACAAAGATTGACAACAAAGCCTTCTTCTTTATTTTTCTTTCCGGCCTAGCGGGCGCTCTTTCTTGGATTTTTTATTTTAATGCCTTAAAAACTGGCCCAGCAACAGGCGTGGCCGCCCTCGACCGCTTAAGTGTCGTCTTTGTCCTTGTCCTCGCTATCTTATTCTTGGGTGAATCCCTAACATGGAAGACAGGCCTCGGCGCTCTCCTTGTCTCCCTTGGGGCGATCCTTCTCTCTCTATAAATTAAAAAAGGCTAGCAACGAGATGGGCGTTGCCAGCCTGAGAAAGAGAACACGCCTATCTCTAAGCATGAGCTCAAACATTGGTTATTTATCAGCCACCGAACAAAGTTTTTCGATCCGCCGATTCTCTCGACAAGTAACAAAAACTGTTTGATTAGGAGAAAAAACCCTCCTTGCATTCACAATAGAACAATGTTGGGCGTTAGCCTTACCTTCCTCACCTATCTGAGAAGGAAAGAGCTTCTGATATATCTCTCCTTTCTCGTTTTCTTCAAGAAAAAACTTTGCTCCAGGAGGAAGATCTTCAAACTGCCACGCTATCATTTTACCTGCCATACAAAAAACCCTTTCTTGTTTCCAACCCAATTGTTTAGTTACATTCCGTTTGGAATTCTACCCCAAAATCTTGATTAGCGCAAGTTCAAGTGGGACCTGTGGTAACGAGGAATTACCAAGCTGGAGATAAGTATCTAAGAATTCTCGCAAAGCAGGGGCCAAATTTTTGGCTCCCGCTTTGGTCTTAAGACTGGCAAAAAATTCTTGTTCCTTCTCCCCGGCTTCATTGAGAATTTTATTCTCTAAAGAGGGAGCAAGCGAGAGTAACAAAGCCAAACGAATTTCGCGCATCACTAATTTTAAGAAAATCTTGAAATCAACTGAAGCCTCTACCGTCTGATCGATAACAGACAAAGCTTGATCTAAATTATTGTCGGCTATCGCCCCAATTAAATTGTAAATCAAACTAATCGCGGGAGCGCCAGTAATCTTCTCAACTTCTTCGAGTTGAATTTTTTTATCTGCCGATGAACCGATAATTTTCTGCAAAATGCCGATCGTATCACGGAAAGAACCGTCACCCATGAAGGCTAGCAGATCGGCGACATCATCGGTAATGGCAAAGCCTTCGCTCTTAGCGATATCTTTAGCCACTTTTTTAAGGATTTCTATCGTCGGTTTTTTGAAAGTGTAAGTCTGACAACGCGAGACAATGGTCTCGATCACTTTATGTTGTTCGGTCGTCGCCAGGATAAAGATGACGTGCGCTGGGGGTTCTTCTAAGGTCTTCAGGAGGGCATTGAAGGCATCTTTAGTTAACATATGGACCTCATCAATAATATAAACCTTATAGCGAGACTCGAAGGGTAAGGTCCTCACCGCATCACGCAAAGCGCGGATCTCATCAATCCCACGATTAGAGGCGCCATCTATCTCAATCAGGTCGTTAGCGCTCGTCCCTAAGGCCTTGGCCATAATTCGCGCCACACTCGTCTTCCCCGTCCCCCGCGGACCAGCAAAGAGATAAGCATGCACAATATTCCCCTGCTTAATAGCCGAGGCCAAAACATTAGTTACTTGATCTTGGCCAATAACCTCAGCAAATTTGCTCGGTCGATATTTGCGATATAAAGCTAATTCAGACATAAAGAAATTATAACAGAAAATCAGAAATAATCTTCTCGACCTCTTGCGAATTTTGTGTTTCCATCAATCTGGTCCGCAGAGCCATCGCCCCCTTAAAACCTGAAACATAAGCCTTGAAGTGTTTGCGCATCACGGAAAAATTCTTGGTATGACCCGCAAAAAGTTGGTCATTTATCGGACCAGGGAGATAAAGACGCTCGAAGAGTTGAGCGTGTTCGAGCATGATATGGAGACGCTTATCAAGAGAGATATCCTGATTATCCGCCTTCGCACAAGGCTTCGGCGGACGCTCAATTTGACAACCAAGCTTAGCTTGGGCCAAATTGGCGAACAGCCACGGCTTACCGAAGGCACCTCGACCAATCATAACTCCAGCTATTTTATATTTCTCAGCTAATTTCTGACCTTCTTCTACGCTCGTGACATCACCATTACAAATTATTGGGATACCATATTCTCGACCTAAGCGGCCAAGAATCTCGGCCTCCTCCCAATGAGCCTCCGCTTTAGACATTTCTTTGCGCGTACGAAGATGGAAGGTGACCGCCGACGGCCTAGTCTCAAGAATTGTTCGTGCCCAATTCTCTGTGTCAATCTTGTTATAACCAATTCGCGTTTTGACCGAAACAGGCATCTCGCCCGCCACTTCTTTCGCGGCCAGAATTATCTTTTGCGCTAATCGAGGGTTCTTGATCAGCGCCGAACCCGCCCCCTGTTTCTCCACCGCCCGATCCGGACAACCCATATTGATATCCACGCCAGCGAAACCTAAATCTTTAATTATCTTCACCGCAATTTTAATGGTCTCGGGCTTAGCGCCAAAGATCTGCGCCACAATCGGTTGTTCGGCTGATACAAAATAAAGCTCGCAGAGAAGTTTTGACCGCCCTTCCTCACTCGCCAAGCCATCAGCCGAGACAAACTCAGTAAACAGAACTAAGGGCACTGTTCGAAGTTGGACTTCTGAGCTCCTCGAAGTCCAACTTCGAACAGTTTTGTTCACATCCTCTTTACTGTACTTCGCAAACATCTGCCTAAAAGCGGCATCAGTCACATCATACATTGGAGCCAAAGCAAAAAAAGGTCTTGGCAACCCATCCCAAAGATTATTATTATTCTCCATCTTTAACAAAACGTTTCATTATTGATCAATCGTCTCGTCAGGAGACAAAGGGATAAAACCATTCTTGCTTGTCTCATTATCATAAGAAACATAATGAGAAAGAAAATCAATTAAGTTGCGGGTATCTTTTTTCTTATCTTCGCTCTGAAGCAGGACGACAGCCAAGAGATGATTCTTCTTATCTCCAAGCTGAGAAATCGAGCTCGAAGAATTATTTATTGGCACCTCAAAGAGTGATACTAAGGTACGATTGGCCTCGTCAGTATAACCATTCTTACCACCGAGATAATACTTCATCAGAGAGACATTGTTGTAATTAGACCAAGTACGACCCCGATAACGATAAGATTCCTCTCTGGTGATCGTGAGGATATCGGGCTTATTGTTATAGAGATGACTCGCCAATTTAGACAAATCAGCCGGAGTTGAGAGATTATCGGGTGACAAGCCACTTGGATCAGCAAAATGTGTGTTGGTCATCCCAATCCCCTTAGCAAACTCATTCATTCGAGCAAGAAATTTTCCTCGACCAACAGTTAGGGCTATGGCTTCGGCCATATCATTACTCGAAGTTAGGAGTAAGGGATAGAGAGCAATTTTTAAAGGAATTTTTTCTCCAACTTTTAATTGTCCAGTATTACCATAAGTAGACCAGGCCTCCTCTGTTACAACAATTTCTTGATCGGGATCCAAAAATTCTTGAGCGACAATCGCGGTAACCAATTTTGTCACCGAAGCAATTGGTAAGACCCGGTTCTCATTCTTTCTTACGACAACTTCCTTAGAACTTAAATCTGTCACCAGATAAGCCCCAGCCGATAAAGGTAAGCGGTCAATAGGTTTTTCTAATAAATAAGAGGAGATAGACTGATTAAGATTAGTTTGCTTGTCTAAGTGGTTCGCTTGATAGATCAAAGGTCGACCACCATCAAGCGTATAGTAAGTTACTTTGGCTATCGCCCAAGTAGCAAAGCAAAAAATAAAAACAATAAACAGAAGGATGAAGAGAACAATCATCCAGAAGATATGCTGATTTCGTCTCAAAAATCTTTTCATTATTTATTTCCTTTAACAATTAATTCTGGTTCGTCAGCCCCCACTTTTGGTTCGAAGGAGATGACAAAACCGCTCTTAATGTCTCCCTTAATTAGACCATCAGCAACCTGCTGTTCAATATGATCCTGAATAAATCGTTGCATTGGCCTAGCCCCAAAGACCTCGTTCGCGCCCAATTTTGCTACAACGCTGACAAGATAATCGGTAATCATGAGAGTAATACCTTGCCCAGAGAGACGTTTGGCCAAGCGACCAAGCATCAGGCGAGAAATTAATTTAAGTTCATCATCTAATAAGGGGTGGTATATTACTACCGCGTCAAAACGGTTTAATAATTCTGGCTTCAAGATAGCTCTCGTAACCAAATTATTAATAAGAGCGTCTGACTCAAGTTCGGGCTTCTTTCCCTCTCTTACCATCCGCCAGATGAAGTCCGCCCCAGCGTTAGAAGTAGCAATGATAATCATATCGCGCAAACTCACTTGTCGCCCACTTTTGTCAGAAAAGTATCCTTCATCAAGAATTGTTAAGAATAAATCGTGAACATCAGAATGAGCTTTCTCAAATTCATCAAGTAAGAGGACACCATAAGAATTCTCGCGAACAAGATTGATTAGCAAGCCCGGTCGACCCAGAGCGGCCGAACCAATAAGGTTATCGGCACTTTCGCTTGTTTGGAATTGAGACATATCGAGACGAAGAAGATTCTCCTCGGCGCCAAACATGATCTCAGCTAAGGCCTTCGCCGTCTCTGTCTTGCCTACCCCTGTTGGCCCGAGGAACAAGAAGGAGCCAATTGGCTTTTTCTCACTACGGATACCCGATCGTGCTCGACGCAAGGCGTTACTTACTTGAGTCAAGGCCTCACGCTGACCGACAACTCTCTCGGCCAAATTCTTTTCTAACCCTAACAACTTTTCTTTTTCACCTTCTCTAATCTTGCCGATAGGTATACCTGTCTTGCTCTGCAATAATTCTTGAACTTTGTCCTCGTCAATAATTTTATAATTCTTCTGCTTCGCCCAAGGGATAATCTCGGTTAAGAGATCAGAGGCTTTGTCGTCAGAATCAGAAACTGAGAAATACTTGCTAGCTCCCTCGACAATAGCGAGTAAGGCGGGATAAGTAAAGAATAGTTTGTATTGCTCCTCAATAGACCAGACCGTCTGCTCAAGATTATGAATAACGGACTCAACAGGTAGAGGTCTAACAAAAACTCGATCAAAAAGGGCCATTAAACTGCCGTTATTTTCTATCTCTTGATGAAATTCGTCATTACCAACCAAACAAATAGTTTGGATTGAATTAGAATTGAGAAAAGGATAAAACAAATCAAGAAAATTAGAGCCTAAAGTCCTAAAGCCTTGGAGCAAGGAATTAAAGTTATCAAAGATTAAGAGAATATTGCCAGCTCGTGACACTTCTTTAAATATTTTTAATAATTCGGCCTCAAGCTCTAACTTCTCTTTAAAATGGGAGAGGAAGACAGCTGAATTAAAAAGAACGGGGCGCTTGTACTCCAAAGCAGGAGGAGCGATACCATCCTTAATTCGCCTAACTAAGCTCCAGATAATATCCATCCGCTCACCACCCGTCTCAGCCACGATAAAGACATTGGCCTCTTTTTGCTTAGCTAAGACATTTTCTACTTGATTAATCTCATCTAAATGAGAAGAAAGTCCATAAAAGTCAGAGGAAAAATTAAGACCATGAAGAAGATCCCAACCATATTTATCAAGTGTCCCAGTATTACCAAAACCCCAGTCCTTAGCAATCCCCGGCAAGCGAGAAAGATTAGAGGAGCTCCACCAACGTTTTCGATACTCACCAAACTCAATCTCGTAAATAACCCAATTGACCGCCCCAACAAGCTCAGACTCATTAATACCATGATCAGCTAAGAACTGAGCGAAGGTACTATCGTTCTGAAACAAGAAAATAACTAATTCGCGAAATTTAAGAACTTGATCAGGGCTAATCGGTATTTTATAGAACTGCCCAGAGGGTCTTAACTCTAAGAATTTAGCAATATCTAAGGAAGTTATACCACAACGTTGCAAGACTCTCGTTCCGACAGCCGATGTCATAAAACCATAGAGGACATCATTATTCTTTGTGGCCAAGAGGACCCGTCCAACAGTAAAAGTAAAAAGATCCCCGGGGTGGTAGCGGTTAAGAGCGATATTATCAAAATAATAAGACGAGTTAAAGTACCATTCGATCATCTTAGCAACAAAATAAAAGGCAAGACCCAAGCAGACTAGCCCCCAAACTCGCGGAGCAAAACGTGATAACTCAAAACTTGTCGCAGAAAAAAAGGTGGCTAGAGCAAACAAAGCCAAGAGAAAAACACCACTAATATTAATAAAAAGACGGCGGAAACGAGAAGAAAAAATAGACTCAATTATAAGAATCGGATAGAGTGGGCTATTTTTTAATAATTCTTTAATATCCATGAAGCTATTTAAACAGGAGACCAAAACCTAACAAAACTAAAACAACGATAATTAGAGGCAGAACAAGCCAGGAAATTAGGATAATGGGATAAAACAAGACAACGAGAAGTGTAAAAAGGGTCCCAAAGACAATAATAAGAGTCCTCATAACGATACCGACTATCCGCATAATAAGATTAACGACAAAAGTAGAAGCGACATCCTCAAAATCATCAATAATCTTTTTTTCATAATCCTCACCCATCCTCCGCCACGGGGCAAAATAGGATCGTAAAAGAATGGAGATAGAGAAAAAATTAAAAACAAAAACAATAATATTTTTATAAATATGACTAAACTCCAAAATCGCCCGACTATAATGCCAACTTAAATATTGCAAAATGATAGCAAAAAAGCGCATGGATTAATTATACTATAAATGTTCAATTATCTAAACCGATAAAAAACTTTACTAGGAAAGCGAAGATCAAGATACTCCAAGCGACCAGAACTGGCTTGCCAATCCTCTACAAACTTATCGTTCTTAAGGATCGAATTGTAATTAGTGATCAAATTATTAGCCGGTTGATCAGTATTAAAGAGGATTAAACCGCGCCAAGCTGGATCACTGGCCTTAACTAAAGTCGCAACAAAATCATTCTGAGCATAAACCTCAGCCTTGAGTAATCTGAGATCTGTTATTGGCCAAAGGGATAGCGAACTTTTTACAAAATTAAGAAAAGCAGTAGAACGAAGTAGATGCTTCGAATCAATGACCCTATCGCCTAACTTACTAAAAGGCACTTTGCTATATAACTCAATATAAAGGGACTCAGAAAAATTAGGGGCCGATTGATAAATAACTCCGCTCGGTGCTAAATAATAACAATCCTTAATCCCTGTTGAATTAAAACACCAAAGAATCTTTGCTTCCCGGTCGACAACCAAAATAGATAAGGTATTGAGATTGGGCCAAGTAATCGTAACCTTGGCTAGACCAGGGAAATTACCCATTAACTTACCTATAAGAATTTTTTTATAAACAAAGAAAATACTATTTTTAGGAACAAGATAGAGATAACGACCCGCCAATTGTGCCTCGACAAACTGTGTAATTGCTGTCTTGTCTGTCCTTGTCTCACCAACAATCGCGAGATCAGTAACCCGCAAGAAAGAGAGATTAACGACCAACAAGAAAGAACTAACGATCAAAAAAGAGGCAAGGAAACCAACAAAACGAGCAATTCTTCGTTTGCGTCTGTCATGCTCTCTGCTCGCTCGCAATATTTCTGCTTTAGATGAGGCCATTTATTTGATAACCGTTCGCCCGCCCAGATAAGGTTGGAGGACCTTAGGGATAGCAATTGAGCCATCAGCCTGTTGATAGTTCTCGATAATGGAAACAAGGATCCTCGGCGAAGCCAAGGCGGTACCATTAAGAGAGTGGGCAAATTTTGTTTTGCCATCGATATCTTTATATCGAGTGTTAGAACGGCGAGTTTGGAAAT
>DAOTDH010000007.1:0-731 GCA_035453545.1 Minisyncoccota bacterium | reverse complement strand
CATGAAAATAAGAAATAGAATGAGTCTCTCGATACTTACTCTCACCGGGAACCCAAGCTTCAATATCATATTTCTTAACCTGACCTTGGCCTAGATCACCAGTACAATTGACGACAACACGATAAGGTATCTCCAGGCCTTGCATAATCTTCTCAGCGTTAGCCAGAATCTGCTCATGATATTTGACGCTCTCAGCATGACTAGCCTCACAGAGGACAACTTGCTCAACCTTATAGAATTCGTGAACGCGGATCAACCCTTTAGTATCCTTACCGTGGCTCCCCGCCTCTCGTCGATAACAAGGAGAGAAAGCTACAAACTTAACTGGTAAATTCTCTTGAGGGATGACCTCATTGAAATAGTAGCCCATCGTTGGGACTTCGGCTGTCCCAGCCAGATAGTCCCCATCTTGAGTCTTATAGAGATCCTCTTCGCCTTGAGGAAGATAGCCAGTCCCCATAAACATCTCAGGGCGATCGATAATAGGAGTAATCAACGGAGAGAAACCATCATCGAGAGCAATCTTCAACGAATATTGCCAGAGAGCAAAGCAGAGTTCTACGGCTTCATTCTTCAGAAAATAACCACGGAAGCCAGCAACCTTGGTCCCCCTGTCAAAATCAGCCAAATTCAAATCAACCATTAAGTCCACATGACTCTTCGGCGAGAAATCGAATTTGGGCTTATTGCCCCAGGTTTTAAATTCTTGATTAGAATTATCATCATCACCT
>DAOTDH010000006.1:4839-11186 GCA_035453545.1 Minisyncoccota bacterium | reverse complement strand
TACAAAATTCGAGGATAAATATGAAATTTTCCTGGGATACCAAAAGGTTGTAGTCAAAAGCTGTTGCTTAATTTTAGTTATAACTTCCCCGCACTGATAAATTATAGCAGGGCAAGACCCTATAAATTCCCCATCACCTCGCCCAGTCGGCTGACGCCCCGCAGTTCCAGACCCTCCACCCGGCTGCCGCGCCGGGGCAGGTTGGCGCGCGGCACGATGGCCTGCTTGAAGCCGTGCTTGGCCGCTTCGCGCAGCCGCTCCTCGCCGTTGGGCACGGGACGGATTTCCCCCGCCAGCCCCACCACCCGTCGGGACAGATAAGGTTCGGCTAAAAACAAGGACATAATCGTAAGAGACATCCAAACCAGTGCTTTCGGTATCTTCAAGTGTTAAAGTTACAGTTTCTTCGGTGTTATCGGTGACGATAACTTGACCAACACCATTCGTAATATTGACCAAACCTTCACCCGTCGCCGAACCAGAAACTCGAAGAGTGACATCCGACTGAAAAGTTGTATCAATATCACCATCGTCGTTGACAGCTCGAACAGTAACCGTAATTGGCGTATTAATTAGACCACCATTGCTTGAAGTCGTGATAATAAATTTGGTCGCGACGATGGGCACAGCAGAAACTATCACTCCATCTTCACCATCGACAACACCAGAAGATCCATCAGGATGACTAGAGTTATCAGATAAATAAACTGTCCAAATACCATTAGCCTCCTCATAATACCAGAAATTAATAGTTGAACTGTTAGGAGCAAAACTTATACTAGTAATCGGCGAACCACCAGTCGCGGTTGAATAAAAAGCGGTTGAGGTCGCCCCCGAATTAGAAAAGAGATAATAACTAGCCGAACCAGCCGTCACCAGATTATCATAAGCATCATAACGTGTCGCTGTGTAACCAAGACGAGTACCATTAAACATGTCACCTGGGTCATTCAGAGCTAAACGAGCTGTCTCAGCTGGACTGATATTAAGAGTGGAAGTGGCATCGACAAGTCCATCTCCGCCATCAGGACTAAGAGCGTTATCGGAAACTACGGTTGTCCATTCTCCCGCTCGTATCCCAGCCAGCCAAACATTAGCCGAAACGGAACCGTCCAAAATAGAAGTTGAGAGAATTTGCGTGCCACCAGTTGCTTCATTATAGAAACTAGCTGTCCCCGCTGGGGCAGTGCTGTAGAGATAAACAGTTTCTGCCCCAGTCATAACGACATTGTCGTATTGATCTCGACGGCTAATCGTATAGCTAATCCTGTCCCCAGCTATTGCTGTTGTATTACCAGTTAGTAAAAATTGGGCTGTCGGCCCCGCCAAGAAAGTTATCGTTCGAGAAGAAGAGACATCCAGACCCGAACCAGCACTATCTTCTAAAGTAAGATTAACCGTTTCCGCTTTAGTATCAATTATATTAATGATCCCAACGCCATTGATAATACTGACGATACCTCCTGAAGTTGCACTTCCACTGGTGTGTAAAGTAACACTGCCATTATAACTAGTATCAAGATTACCGGCGCCGTCTTGGGCTTGGACAACAAGAGAAGCAGTATCGCCCGCAATGGTATCTGTTGGCTCAAGAATAACCAAACGAGTGGCGGTAATCGGTACGGCCAACACATTCACCTCATCAATTGCATCAATAATGCCAGTTGTTCCATCAGCTGGGTCAGCATCCGAAGCGGTAATATTATAGCTACCAACCCCACTAGCAAACAACCAGAAATTCTCAGCCGAAGAACCGTCAAGAAGAGAGAGGGAATTAATCGTATTGCCCCCACTAGCTAAATCATAGAACTCAGTGCTTGTCCCAACCAGATCATCATGAGAAAGATAAACGGTGAGATCGCCAGCGATAACTGCGTTATGATAAGTATCATAACGCGAGACAATATAGCCCAGACGATTCCCAACGGTAACCTCACCAGGATCGTTCAAAGTAAGAGTCGTTGCCGTACTAGGCGTAATAGTGACACTATCAGAAATATCATTGACTCCAACCGGTCCATCAGGAGAGCCAGAATCATCAGAAACAGTAATACTAAAACTCCCAGCTTGCTCTCCATAAAGCCAAAAACTACTTGTCGCCGTCCCAGAAAACAAAACAAGCGAAGTTACAATATTTCCACCAGTTGGAGCATCGTAGAAAACTGTGGCCAAAGAAGGAGAACTATCATAGAGGTAAACAGTGAGATCACCATTATCTGAAGCATTTCCAAATTGATCTTGGCGACTAACTTCATAAGCCAAACGTCCCCCGGCAACGAGGTCACCGGGATCATTAATAAGAAGAGTCGAAGCTGGGGCACTGACAACTGTAAGATTAATGGAAGAATCATCAACCCCACTATTGCCGTCTGGATGAGAAGAATTATCTGAAACGGTAACTTTAGGTCCACCAACTAATTCGTCGTAGTACCAAAAAGTAGAGGAGGTTGAATTATTCGAAATCAAAACAGTAGTAATAATATTACCCCCACTTTCTGTATCGTAGAACCGACTAGCAGGACTAGCCGAATTGCTATAAAGATAGAAGGTCTCACTTCCAGCACTTACTAAATTACCAAGACGATCTCGACGACTAATGCTTATAGGCAGACGAGTACCAGCTGTCATCTCTATTCCAGAAACTTCAGATAAAGAAAGAGAGGCTGTGTCACCAGGGCCAAAGCTAACAGTCTTGGTCGAAGAGACATCAAGGCCTGTACTTTGAGAATCTTGGAGGGACAAGACAATAGTCTCAATCATATCGTCAGAAATAGTAATGGTCCCTTCCCCATTAACAATATCAACTAAACCGCCACCAGTGGCCGAACCAGACACAGCTAAGGTAACATCCTGTTGATAACTATCAGCTAAATTGCCATAAACATCTTGAACTTGAATAGTGACAAGACTCGCCAAATCAATCGTTCCGTCAGTCGCATTGGTAATTACAAACTTAGTAGGAATATTTTGGACAGATATTACACCACTCGTTACCGGCACAAGGCCAGCAGAAGAAACACAAATTCTAATATCCTCAGCTTCCGAATATTGCATCGAAGTGTAAGCTAAGATGCCAGCAGAAGCATTCGCCGGGTTAGACGGCACAGAAGTGAGGATGCCATTCCCCGCTGTTCCTCCGCAAAACTGACTAGAAAGTACTGTTGTCCGATATATTGAGCTTGTATCTGTCGTTACAATATTCCCAAATTGATCTTGAACGGCAACAGTCGGTTTAATAGTAAAATCAGTATTAACATAAACGGAAGCCGAGGGTTGGATAAGAAAACCCAATTTACTCTTAGCGCCAGCGACCTGAGACAAAGAACCAAGATTCGCCGATCTATTAGTAAGACCATTAATGTTGGCTGTCCCACCCGTTGAAGTAATATTTCCACTGTTGGGAATAAGAGCACCCGTTATTGCTCGAACTTGCAACCCGACAATAGTGAAACTCTGAAGTGTAGAATTATTATGCCCACTAATAGTTAAGGTAAGCAAAGTTGAAGTTTGCGAAACAACCGTGACAGTTAGACCGCCCGTGACTAAGGTCGTGACCCCTACCGAATTAAAAGCCCAACCAGCAGGAGGAGCAATGGTTAAAGTCCCATCCTTGCTAATGTCATTTTTGTTAATTTCCGAAATAGTAATATCCCCTAGGGTGGTATAAGCAGGGCTTAAACTGTCAGCAGCTTTATCAGCAGAGATATTTGTACCCCCAGTAGCGGGGACGATACCAACAGTAGCAAAAACACTCTGAGAAAAGATAAAAAGAATTAGAATCAAAAACACTAAAGAAAAAGAGCCAACAACAATTTTTGGAAGAGATTTATTTAATGAAATCATAAAATTAAGACCAGTTAAATTATTTGGTCCTTATTATTAAATTGGCAATATACCAATTATACACCCCTAAAAATATTAAAAGGGGGCTTCTATGAAATACCTGTGGATAAAGGTTAATCGAAGATATCAGCAAGAAAGGTATCTAAGGTTCGTTGTGGATAGTCATAAAAATGTTTGTTATCATTACGCATCTTGGTCGCAAGCTCCACCCCAACAAAACGCCAATGCCATGGCTCGTACTGATAATAACCGTTGCCTTCAGGGTAAGACAGAATAAAACCATATTTATAGGCATTGTTCATCAACCAAGCAAAGGCCTTCGTTTCACCAAATTTAAAATCACCACCGCTATTGGGAACACTAAAATCAACAGTCGTACCCAACTGATGTTCCGAATATCCTTGATCAGCTGAAAAAGTGTTAGCTGTCCCCTCACCATAAGTAAAGTTAAAGCCAGTTTTAATCTTAGCTTGAGTACCATAAGAACGGTAAGCCGAATTTACGCGTAAATCAATTCCCGAAGAAGTCGCCGAGACCAAAAGTCGTTCTAAGAAAGGCCAGACGTCAGAAAGAATAAGTTGATCTTCATGATTAGAAATGAAGATAGGAGTGATAGTCGCCAAATGAGCCGGAATATAATGTTCATTAAGAAAAGAAATCTTCGAATATTTTATCAAGAGCTCTTTATCAAGCTTACTTAATTTATCAAGATTACCAACGGTTGAGGCGATATCGTTCACTTGATCGGCAATCGCTTTATTCTTGGCCATCTCGGTTTGCAAAAGAATAGTAGTGCTAGCTAAATTATCACTCGTCGTCGCCAGAAGATTTTGCAATTCTTTATTTTGTGATTCTAACACCAGATTCTTCTGAGAAAAAAGCCAAGAATAATAAGCCCCAGCTGAAGATCCAGCCAACAAAACGACAACTAAAACAAAATAAGACGCCACCCAAATCTTCTCTTTCATATTTTATTAATATAACACAAACTAGACAAAAAGTTAAGTTAGCTTGTTATCCCTTCCCCACTCGACAAAACTCCCCGCCTTTAATTCCATCTTATCGGCTAATCGCAAATATCTAGCATTAACTTTAGGAAAAACCTCTTTGTGAGGAAGCTCATCTAAGATAACGGGGAGCGAGAAGAGATCTTTTTCGGTAGTAATCCACTCTATTCCTAATCTCTTAAGGTTATAAGGGCCGGCATAACTCCGGAGAGTTTTTTTTCTTGTCTTGTTATCGAAATATTCATTAAAGTAAGACAAGGTCAACTCGCGGATTGTCTTATAGACTGGGTCACGGAAACGCAAAGCCGCATGATTCGTCTTACTAATGGCTCCCCAGTAACCATTCCTCTGATAGAGAGCAACGACATGATCAATATCTTGTGGCGCTTTAAGATCAAGCAAGAGTGGTTCTTCACCCTGGAGCCAAAGGCAAAGGGCCGCCACTAAGGCTCCCTCCAGACAATGCATCTTGTTCTCCCGAAGAGCTCGCCGTGGAGACATGTAAGTCTCTCCTCCTTTCTCATAATTAAGAGGTACCGTATCAAGCCAATCTTGAATCTTAATGGGGGTCGATAATTTCTTCAATATTTTTAATTCTTCTTTGGTCAAATTAATTAAAGGAGAAGTTTCTTTTCTCATCCTTTTATTTTACCAAGAAAAACAATTAGAGTATAATACCGAGGTATGAAAAAATTAAAATATGAACCAGGAGATTTCAAATTACTTGTTAAACGATCCAGTGCGGGGCTTGGTCTCTTCGCCGGCGAGGATATTCCAAAGGGTGCTTGTATTATCGAATACTTCGGACGAACAATCTCCCCCGCCGAAGAATACACGATTAACAGCAAATATCTCTTCGAGATTAATTCAAAAAAAACAATCGATGGCTCGACCCGTAAGAACAAGGCTCGCTACATCAATCACTCTTGTCGACCCAACGCCGAACCAGAAATAATAAAAGGTAAGGTCCTAATTATGGCCAAACGTCAGATAAAAACCGGCGAAGAAATCCTCTACGATTATGGCCAAGAGTATTGGAACGAATACATCAAACCTCACGGCTGTCGTTGCTTAAAGTGCCAAGAAAAACAAAAATAAAAAGGTAAGTTAAGACAAATGCTTAGAGACCAGTTTGGTCATCTCGAACATATTGACGACATCCTTGCCCCCAAAAACTTTTTTCAGTTTATCGTCGGCGACGATGTTACGCTTATTCTTAGGGTCCTGCAAATCGTGCTTCTTAATGTAAACCCAAATTTTCTTAACCACCCCGGAGCGAGGCAGTGGTCCCTCACCGATAACTTCAGCAAGCTCAGCGCTCACGGTTAATGGTTTCATAAAAGCAGAAGTAGCCATAAAAATTATTTTATTACTTATTATTAATTGCTAACTGTTAATATACCCTATATTATAACGAATTCCCCCAAAATTAGCTAGGCCAGACTAAAACTTGTAGGTATTATCAACACAAAAAAGATGTATTTTAATGAGGACGGA
>DAOTDH010000006.1:0-4829 GCA_035453545.1 Minisyncoccota bacterium | reverse complement strand
ATTATCACTCCGACGACCAAAGGAAACAAGAAAAATCTTTCCAGCCTTACTGATTCGATAGATGACTCGCCATTTACCAAAACGAACCCGATAAATATCCTCGTAACCCTTAAGCTTCTTCAAATCAAGACCGATAATTTTACCAGATTGAATCCGAGAAAAAATCTCCGCAATGGTTTCTTTTTCTTTTGTCGTCAACCTAGCTAAGGCTTTACTAATTTTATCCATAGACTAAAGCCGAGCAAGAATTTGATCAAGAGCAACCCCCCCCTTCTTAATTTTGGTAAAATCAATAACTTCCTCCCAGAGTTCTTCGGCCTCATCAATTGGAGAAATTTTAAAAACCGGTTCGGAGCGACGAAGGACCAAGAAGCTATGCCCCCTCTTAATTTGGGCCAGATAAGTATCAGTGTTCTCTCTTAATTCTTTTAAACCAATAATTTTAGTCATCATTATTAAAGTTTAACTTAAGATAATCTTTTGTCAACCTTATTTCAGAACATTATCCCCAGCGACAAAACCGGTGGTCCAACAGAGCTGGAGAGAGTAACCACCAGAAGGACGGTTGATATTAAGAAGGTCGCCAGTGATATATAAATTGTCATAGAGCTTGGAGCGCATCGTGCGCATATCCATCTCGGTGAGAACAACTCCCCCATCCGACACCACCGCTCGATCGAAACCTAAGAGGCCGGTGATAGTTAACGGCAAAGCCTTCAGAAGCTGAGTGATCTGTTTGCGTTCAGGAACAGTAAAGCTGTGCACTTTTTTATTGAGGTCAATATTTTTTAATAAACCGGCCACCGCTTTATCTAGACCATCAGGAGTGAAATCTTTAATAATATTTTTTAGATCACGATTTTTATTCTGGTCGAAAATTTTAAGCAAACTTTTATCTAAGGCGCCAAGTTCGGTATCAGGATAAAGATCGATCTGCGCGGTCACCACCCCCGCTCGGAGCAAATCCTTAACCGCTCGGGCGCTATTCATAATCAAGGGACCCGAGAGGCCAAAGTGGGTAAAGAGAATTTTGCCGGTCTTAGAAAAAGCTTTTTTTGGGCTAACCCTTCGACTTCGCTCAGGGCAGGTAAAAAAAGTTATCTTCATAAAAGAAAGCGAGACCCCCGAGAGATCCTTAACCCATTTCTCTTTTACCGAGAGAGGCACAATGTCGGGCGTTGGCGACTTAACGGTATGACCGAGATCAGCCAACCACGAGAAGCCGTCACCGGTCGCTCCGGTCTCAGGGTGAGAAAGACCGCCGGTCGCAAGGACCACGGCCTTGGCTTCATAAGTCTTCCTATCCGCGACAACACTTTGGATAATTCCGCCACTCGCTTTAAGCCGAGAAACTCGGACTCCCGTCTTGACGGTAACCCTATTCTTTTTTAAATATTTTTCTAAGACTTTAAAGACGTCTTCCGCTTTTTGGGTCTTAGGAAAAGCGCGCTCTCGCGCCTCGACGACTAGAGGTAGGCCCCGAGACTCGAAAAAAGAAAAGGTATCTTTTACTCCATATTGGGAAAAAGCCGAGTAAAGAAAATCCTTACTTTTACCATAATGACTTAAAAACTTTTCCTTATCTGGTTCGGCATTGGTAATATTACAGCGACCGCCACCAGTAATTTTAAGTTTATCACCGAGCTGTTTGTTTTTTTCTAAAAGAAGGACGCGAAGACCACGCTCGCCGGCCCGACCCGCGACCATCATCCCCGAGGGACCCCCGCCAATAACAATGACATCGAATTTGTTTTCTTGGTTATTATTCATCTAGAATAATTCTACCATCTTTTAATCAATGAAGGTTAGAGCTTTACCCGCCTTACCAGCTCGGCCCGTTCGGCCAATACGGTGAATATAATCCTCGTAAGTCGCTGGAAGTTCGTAATTGATCACGTGACTAACATTCGGGATATCCAAACCACGCGCCGCCACATCGGTCGCCACGAGAATCTGACTGCGATTCTCCTTGAATTGACCAAGAGCGCGCTGACGTTGTGTATGATTCTTGTCACCATGGATAGACTCCGATTTAAAACCACGCTGGACAAGAAGACGCGAAAGTTTCTCAACCCCATGCTTAGTTCGGCCGAAAATTAAAACTTTGCTAAATTCTTCTTTAATGAGCAGATTATGAAGAAGATCAATCTTGACCTCGTTCTTCACATAAACCACATCTTGATCCACACTAAGGGCGGTATCGCCCGTCTTCACTGAGACACTAACCGGATTATCTAAAAATTCACTAATGATCCGCTTAATATCGGGAGACAGTGTCGCCGAGAAAAATAGGGTCTGACGCGGTGTAGGCATTGAGCTCATCAGGAAACGCATATCATTAATGAAGCCCATATCGAGCATACGATCGGCCTCATCTAAGACGATAGTTTGAAAATTATCGAGAGAAAAAGAGTCACGCTCAAGCAGATCCTTGATGCGCCCCGGGGTCCCAATGATAAAATTGTAGCTCCGACGAAGGTCATTAATCTGACGAAAGATCGGCATACCACCGACAGTACAAACCGAGAAAAGTTGTAAGCCACGAGCAAATTTTATAAGCTCTTGATTAATTTGGATCGCCAGCTCGCGAGTCGGAGCAACAATCAAGACCTTCTGATTCCTATCTCCTAAAACCTTATTGATGAGGGGGATCACAAAAGCAGCCGTCTTGCCGGTACCAGTATTGGCAATACCAACGATATCCCGACCGGAGAGAGTCTCGGGGATAGTCTGGTCTTGGATGGGAGTCGGGTCACAATAACCAGACGCGAGAATATTTTGCTTGAGACGTTCATCAAGAGCAAAGTCAGCGAAAGAATTAGTCGCACAGTAAGGCTTCGTTTCGATTAAAGGAATCGCTTTATTTACAAATTTAGAGATATCACTAAAAATACTCGCCCCAAATTTTTTCTTGGGAGCGCTTTTATTACTGTTAAAATGAGAACGGCCACCAGCCGACGGACGTCGCCCAGAGCCTTGGCTCTTCTGGCCAAAGTGTTTTCTATACATATATTTTGTTTCAGTCTTTTCCCCTCCTCCAAAATATACGTGTGGATACAAGAGATTTAACTTATACCTTAAGTATATTACAAACTGACTAAAATGTCAAGCAACCTAAAACCCCGCTCAGGAAATTGAGCGGGGTTTTAGGTTAAGAGTTGACGACGCAACAATTAAGCGCGCTTGACGTTGACAGCATTAGGACCCTTAAGAGAATCCTCCTTGTCGAAGCTAACGGTATCGCCTTCATGAAGTTGGTCGAAGGTAACATCGATAAGAGCGTTACGATGGAAGAAGAGATCATTCTCCATCCCCGGGACGGAGATGAAACCGAAGCCCTTGTCAGTGAGTCTCTTGATAGTACCGGTCATTAGATTATTTTTTAACACTTAATAATACACAAAGAGAGATAAATAAATCGACTTGTTTTAATTAGCAATTTTTGTTGTTAACATCATACAGCACAACAAGAACTTAAGCAATGACTATCTTGCTCGATAAATCTCTAAAGCTTGAGCTGTCGATAAAGCCATCTGGGTGATAAAATTATCACGAGAATCTTGAGCGAGCATAATATCTTCATAAATATAAGCATACTCCACGACTAGAGACGGAGTTAGGCTTGTGTTATAACAACCAAGCGCAATCAATTCTTGATCCTCGACAATCCCCTTACTCTCGGCCTTCATCGTGCTAACTTTCTGGACTTTAGTTATCTCGGCCAGCAAAAATTCAGCAATTTTTCGACTAGAAAGAGAATTCTGATACTGCTTCTCGGGGATGTAAATGGCGAAACCTTCGTAATTGGGCTTACCTTTATACTTTGGGTTATTATTGAAATGAAGATGAAGAGTTAAATCCACCTCGTTCTCCCCCGCCCACTTATTAACTCCGTACATAAAAATTGCGGCCTCAAATGGTGTCTCGCGGTGCCCCATCTCGGCACGGGCCGGAGTAATCTTCCCCTCATTCAATAGAAGAAAAAATTCTTCTTTCTTCTCCGCTAACCATGTCTTAATCTCCTCTTTATTATCGCTGACATAATTCTTAATTACTGGATTCCAACCCTCCCCGTCACGAGCCATAACAATTTCGAAATTAGGATTCTGTCTAAGAATATCTCTGAGTTCCTCGGCCAATTGCAAATTAAGATCTCGTTCTAATACTCCCTTGTACTCCGCCCCGCCATACTCCGGTTCATGACCGGCAAAAATTAATAACTTAAACTTTCTTTCTTCTTTACCTGTTCCAACTTCTTTCCCGTCGCCCTTAACCGAGATCTCAACAGGTAAGAAAAAACCACTTAAAATTAGGAATAAGATAACCAAGAAAAAAGAAAAAAACTTTTTAGTCATTTCCTCTAGTCTTCTTCTTTGCGATCTTGGACCAGTCTACTAATAAGTCGCGAAAATGGTTTAAGTACCGTCAAGAAAACCAAAGTATTGACAAGATTGAACAAGAGATGAGCATTGGCGACTTCTTGGGTCACTGACCCGCCGAAATAACGAACAAGGGAAACAAACAGATCAAAGAACGGTAAGAAGATGATAACCCCAACAAGATTGAAGAGAAAATGTGCAACAGCTGTCCGCCGAGCTTGCTTGCCCATAATAGAAGAAGCAATAAGAGCTGTGGACGTCGTCCCGATATTAGAACCAAGGATAATCCCAAAAGCTTGATCAAAATTGAGGACACCTTGAGCCACCAACAAGATAACAATGCCTGTCACGGCCGTACTAGACTGGAAGAAAACGGTAATTAAAACACCAACCACAATAGCAATGAAGATATTGGAGTGGAATGTAAGACAGATAACCTTCCACCGTTGA
>DAOTDH010000005.1:0-11571 GCA_035453545.1 Minisyncoccota bacterium | reverse complement strand
TTATTCGGTGCCCAACACCAATTGTTCTGAAACCTCGAGAATCACTATAAGCTTCATTATTAACTCCTTCATTGGCGGCAATGTAGCCAGCCGTGTTGCTATCTTGACAGGCCGGAGGGATGTTTGCTGGAGTATTGTTAGGGTCCCCACCTTGATCGGGGTCTTGATAGTTTGGGATACCATCGCCGTCATCATCACCGTAGGCATCATCTTGTCTTGGCCCTCCTCCTCCGCCTGGTTTGCCCCTATTACTTTGGCCGACTTCGGAGTTAACTGTTTTCTCTTTTTCTTTGCAGACCTTAATATCTTCTTCTTCTTGCAATCTCTGTAATTCCTCCGCTTCTTTTTTGGTTTCTTCCTTATCTTTTTCTTGGCGATTTGTTATGGTGTCATCTTGTGCCCCGGTATTTGTCTCTTCCCCTGGCAAGAGAGGAGGATTAATGTCTCCATTGGTAATATCATCACCAAGGGGGTCTAAATCTAAGATATCTTCGAGATCTATATTTGCTGGGTCTGCCGGCGGATCAATTAATTGAGCTCGAGCCTGATGGTCAGAAAAATTAAAAATTAAAACAGCAAAAAAAGCGAGGAGTAAAGCAATTTTGTAGTAATCTTTCTTTGTTGATAGATCTCTCATTTTTTTATTGGGTGAAACTGACAAAAATTTGTATCCTATCTTGGGGGTCTAACTGGATATTTTTGTCAGTAAAATATTGGTCAAGGCTAGCAATTGTATAAAGAAAATCAGAGTAGTTGGTCATAAAGGATTTGCTATTGTTTAGGGCTGATTGCGGTTGTTCTAAGGCTTTGCTCATGTTTGTCAATAAACTAACAAAGAAATTGAGGTCACTAATCATTTTTTTGTGTTGGGTCAACATTTCTTCCGGGACAACTATTTGAGCGAGATTATTCGAGGCTGTCTGATGGTATACTTTTGATTCCAGTATTGGTTTAAGGAGGGCGGAGTTATTATTGTCGATAGTATCTATTACAGCTTTGGGCTCGCTCTCTCTCTCAAGATTTAAAGGCTTAAGAGCCTTGGCCACGGCGATGGCATAATTACGGAGTTGTTCTGTCGAACTTGCGGTCGAAGTTGATATTGTTAGGGCTGGTACCTTCTCTATTGGGGTTGCGACACGCTCATCATTCTGGAGGCCCTTTATGGCCACGGCCTCGATGTTATTTTGTTTATCAAGAAATTCTTGAGTGTACTTTTCTAGAAGAGCCTCTTTTTCTTTCCTATCTTGGTGGCCAACGCACCACAAAACGCTAATGGCAATTACCACTAGGACAATTACTAGCCATATAATCCTTTTGCTTGGTAGCTTACTCAATTGTCCTCTAATTATACTATATCGATACGATTTTATACACGTTAAATTGGTGGATAATTAATTGTTTTTGGTTTATTATAAATGCATAAGAATCATGCAAAAGTTATTAGGAAAATTTTTTTTATCTTCTCTCTTTTTTACCTTAATTTTTTGCGTAACACTCCCTACTGTAGAGGCGGTAGAGAATAATTACTTTCTGGGGATTGGGTATAAGGGGCCAGCTATTCGACTAGTTCAACGTATTCTTAACCTTGACTTGGCCACTAAGGTATCTCTAACTGGTGATGGGTCTTTGGGTAAGGAAACCGAATATTTGGGGCAAAAAACGTCTTCTGCTCTTCTCAAATTCCAAAGAAAATACAGTATTATGGGGGAAGATGGTCGAATTGGACCCCAAACGCTTAAAATGATAGCCTTTTTAGGTCCTAAAATGATCGACGCCCAAAGAAATAAAAAACCGGTTATCCCTACTGATTGGCCAGAAGCTGAAGCTACAACAACTATTCGCCCGACAGTGAAGAGTTATTCCTCTTTGCCTGTTAAGCAACAGACGACAACTTTTGTGGCAAAATCTGTTAAACCAAAATTGTCCTCTTTGTCCCCTCTTTCTGTCTATAGTGGGCAAACAGTGACTATTTGGGGTGAGGGTTTTACTAAGACCGGTAACAATGTTATCACTAAATTTAAGACTATTAATAATATTCCTTCTCCGGACGGGAAGACTCTGGTCTTTAATTTTTCTATACCTATTGATGATAAGGATCTAAGTACTATTAACTCCCTTCCTTTGGGGGCCGTTGATTCTTTTGCCGTACCAATTCCATTTTATGTGGAAAACCATAATGGCCAGAGCAACGAGCTTACTTTTTCTTATCAATTAAGATAAAATAATGAGATTTTTTACCAAAATATCTGTCTTTTCTTTAATGACTGTTGTTTTTTCTGTTTTTTTCTTACAGCAAGTTGAAGCTACCGCTGGGCAAACTCCTTTTGGTGGTTTTTCTATACTTGTTATTAATTGTGATATAAGTCGTAATCATTGGATTATTCAGACTCCAGTGGCTGGCCCAACCAATATTATCTATCAAGATGGGATTAGCCAACTCTATGAATATGGTAATATAAAAAAAGCTGGGAATTGGCTTCTAGGCAATGTCTCTGTCAAAGTTCCTTGTTGGAAGGAGATTGGGGGTGACCCCGTCCATCTGGGTGATTTCCCAGTTATCACTATTGTTGGAACATCTGATCCTTCAAAAGTTGCCCGATCTGGTCAAACAGGCGCCGATGATAGCGGTGATGAAGATGGACCAGAACCTCGCCCTGATGATGAAGAAACAACTAGCAATGAATCGAGTGACAATACTCGCCCAACTGGTCCGGGTAGCGAGACGCCAGCCGAGAATGGCCGATCAGAGGCTGAAGTTAGAGCTGAACTTGAGGCTAATGGTGTAGAGGTTGCCCCAGGTCTCTCTCCGACACTTTCACCTGTTAGCAAGCTACCCAATAACGCCATTGCTGGGGTCGAGGATCTGAAAGAAGATTGCGGTCCAAATTGTGATGTGATGATTACTAGTGGCGCTCGCCAGCCTGGTAATCCAACTGCTCCCGGTGAACATGGTACTGGCAAACCGGTCTTCGATCTTAATAAGGACCCCGGTCCAGGTGGTTTAGACGAATACATTGTTAACAATGCCTCAAGCAATTATGCTGACCGTGCAGGGACACATTATGTAATGCCTAATGGTGATGAATACCTTGATGAGAATTATGGGGTCACTGGGGGGACTGGTGCTCATTGGCATGTACGAATTAACGCTGACCATATGCCACCAACAACGGCGTAAGAGATTCGATTAAATATTATTGGATGATTCCTGTATTTATTTCTAAAGCGTAAGAAGTATTCTCTGGTGAGTAGAAAATTTTGGGGTAAGATGATGGTTGTAAGTTCTTGGTGGTACCGAGAACTTTTTTGTTTTTGTCGAGCCAGACAATATCAATGGGGAAATTCATCTCTTTCATCCAGAAGCCATAACGTCCTGGTTGCTCGAAGACAAAGAGGAGGCCAGTGTCTCTTGGTAAGCTCGCTCGACCCGAGAGACCCTGTTGCCGTTCTTCATTAGTGTCGGCAATTTCTAGTTTGAATTCCTTTCCCGCGATTGTGATCATCTCATTTTTTTCGTGACTTAGCCAAGCGAAAATTCTATCACTGTTGATAGTTATTAACGCCAACAGTACAAGGAGGAAGACAATTAATCTTTTATTTTTTGGGTTAGGCATTTCCAATTTTCTAATTTTAGATCTTCGGCCCGAGCTTGGAGTGGGATTTTGCAGAGGCCTAGAATATCTTCCCCTACTCCTAGATTACCCTTAAGTAGCTTACGTTTTTGGGCGAAACCTTTTTTTATAATCCCGAAGAACTTTTTCTCATCCTCTGTTTTGGTAAAGAATTTTTTAGAAATATTTTTTATTTGCAAAATAGCCGAATCCACATTTGGTTTTGGCTCGAAAGCACCGGCCGGCACGGTCTTAATATATTTTGGTTCGCCGTAAACCTTAACCGACAAGGAAAGAATACTTTCTTTGTCGGTTTCTCTGGCTGAGCTCGAAGAGTTACCAATAATTCTCTTAGCCACCTCCTTTTGTAACATTAAGACCATTAGAGTTGGTTGGATTTTTTCCTCAGACAGAAACTTCCGAATTATCTGACCGGTAATGTAGTATGGGATGTTAGCGATGAGTTTGTAACTATTTATTTTTTGTTTTTTTAATGTTTTAGTTAGATTTAGGTCGAGAACATCGGCATGAAGAATAATTAATTTTTCACTCTTAATTTCTGAAGCAAATTTTTCTTGTAGAGGGTTAATTAAATTGTCATCTTTCTCTATTGCTAAAACCTTGGCCCCCGCTCCAAGGAGTTCCTTGGTTAGTGCTCCCCGACCGGGGCCAATCTCTAGCACGCAGTCGCCGGCTTTTAGCTCGCCCGCCTTCATGATTTCTCTAATTGCACTTTCGGACTTAAGCCAGTTTTGCCCCAATGATTTTTTTGCTTTTATCATCCCTCCAATTATGCCTTAAATATAATTATTTTTGTAGGTCTTTGTTTGTGTTTGACATTTCTTTTTTAAGGTGCCATACTGAAGAGAGGAATTGTTTTTTAGAAAAAATTGAATAAAAAACTAAAGAAGGGAGGTTTTTCTATGTTGGAAAATGTAAAATTAGCCGAGGCCTTTCGTACTCAAGCTCACGGACGGCTTTCTTGCCCCACCCTAGATGTTATGAGGGCTACTCTCACCTTTGTCTGGGAGACCTTTGAGACTGAAGACTTCAGCCGACAAGAATTTCGGGCTGAGGTTAATCAAATGGATGACGTTCATCTGGCTTCTCTTCAGCACCTTCTTGATGCTGGTTATATAGAAGAGTGTAGCCATGGGCGTTTCCGTCTTTCTGGTAAGGGCTTTAGGTGTCTCGGGCGCTAAGGGGTAAAGACATTTTTGTGGTAGGGTGGGACAAGCGAGTCCTGCCCTTTTATTTTTCCTAACAACAAAAAAACATCACTTATCCTCGATTTACCATACTGTGCGAGATTGGATATCGCACAAATAAGGATTTTTTGGTATTTTTAAACTATTGTCCAGAGGCCAGATTCGTTCTCAATAAGGTCCTCGTCGATGTCGAAGATGAATTCGGATGGCATATTGACGCGACGTTGGCCGAAAACTTGACGGGTCTGAGCATAAGATAGGTAGAGTTTATGGCGGGCGCGAGTTACCGCAACATAAAACAAGCGTCGCTCTTCTTCGTCATCTCTTTTTTCGTTACCCATGCCGGCGTGCGGGAAGAGGTCTTGCTCGAGGCCGGTAATAAAGACATTGTCGAACTCTAGACCCTTAGCGGCGTGAACGGTCATTAATTTTATGCCCGATTTTGGTTGATCGAGTTCATCTTGATCGGTCGCGAGGGCAATCTCGGTCATCATGGCCTCTATCGCTTCTTCGGGGGGTAGGTTGTCATATTTGGTCGCGACGTTGACCAACTCTTTAATATTTTCTAAACGTTCTTGGCCGTCCTCGCCATCTTCCTCTAGACTTTTCTCTAAGCCGGTTTTATCAATAATAAATTTTATTAACTCGGAGGGTTTATTTTGGATAGCAAATTCCCCGATAGCGCTTAGAATTTCTTTAAATTTAGAAATTTTCTGTTTCATCGTTGCTGGTAGTTCCTCGAATTGGCCATTGGCTAACTTCATTAGGGTTGTTTTGCCGATCCCCCGAGCGGGAACATTGATGATACGCTTCAGACTCTCCCAATCCTCAGGGTTAAGTGATGCCCTAATAAAGGCGACAACATCTTTAATTTCTTTGCGGTCGAAGAAGCGAGTCCCGAGCACCTGATACGGTATATTCTCTTGTAAGCAGGCCTCTTCGAGGACACGGGATTGGAAATTGGCTCGATAAAGAACGGCAATTTCGTTAGGATTTGCCCCTTCGCCAATTAATTCTTTAGCTTTTTGGGCAACAAAACGAGCTTCATCTCCTTCTTCTATGCCAGTATAGAGACCAATGCGAGCCCCTTCTTTATTTTTGGTAAAAAGTTTTTTCTCGTGACGTTGTTTATTTTTTTCTATAACTTGATTGGCCGCCGTAAGAATTGTCTGGGTTGAGCGGTAATTTTCTTCAAGCAAGATAATTTTGGCTTCGGCATAGTCTTTCTCAAAGTGGAGGAGATTGGTAAAGTCGGCTCCGCGCCAGCCGTAGATAGATTGATCCATATCACCAACAACGCAAATGTTCTTATGTTTCTCGGCCAGAAGGTTGGTTAACTCATACTGGACAACGTTGGTGTCCTGGTATTCGTCAACATGGATATAACGAAAACGGTCTTGATAGATAGCCAGGATATCATGATGAGTCTTAAATAGTTCTACTGTCTTGAGCAAGAGATCGTCGAAGTCGAGGGCCTTGTTGGCCTTAAGAAGATTGTCGTAGCGTTCCCAAACTTGGCCGATTATTTTACCATAGGGATTATTGTTTTGTTTGCTTTGGAATTCTCTTTGGCTAATATTATCCCCTTTTTGTCGTGAGATGGCACTGAGTACCTTACGAGGTTCGAAGCGTTTCTCATCTAGCCCCATGGCCCTTATGGCTTCTTTAATCTTGGCAATAGATTCATCGCGGTCAAAAATTGAGAAATGAGAAGAAAGTCCCAATCTCTGGCCATTGTGACGGAGAACATAGACGCCAAAAGAGTGGAAGGTGGTGAGCATCGGGATCGCCGAACTTGGAGGCGAGACCTCTGGGCTCCTCGAGGTCTCGCCTCCAAGTTTTAATAGTTTTACTACCCTTTCGCGCATTTCGCGAGCGGCTTTATTGGTGAAGGTTATAGCCAGAATACTCTCTGGCTTAACCCCCGACTCAATAAGATGGAGGATACGATAAGCAATAGTTCTTGTTTTCCCCGCTCCCGCTCCCGCGATAACCAAAAGAGGTCCTTCTTGGTGTAAGACGGCCTCTTTTTGGGGTGGATTTAATTGATTAAGATAATTCATTTTTCTTTTATTAGACGATTAAACTATATCATACTATAATTGGAGATATAAATAATAATTTACCCCGCTTTTTGCGGGGAAAGAAAATATGAATAATCTTGAAATAGAAATTGCTCAGTTACAACAAGAAATTGAGACGAGAAAAAATTTGTTAGAACAGCAGGGCGGGATAATCGAAGAAAAAGAGTTAGTCAGTAATGCTCTCAATGAGATGTTTACTGGTTCGGGCGGTGTTGTTGCTAGTCAGACTTCTCGTAGTCAGGCTCAAACTCAAGCTGGTAAGACAAGTGACCCTGATGTTAGCTATCTTAGTAATGTTGACGAGGAGACAGTGAGAGACGTCAACGCTTTAATCCAAAAATTGCCAACTCTGGGTATTGCTGGAATTGTTAAGGAAGCCGAACTTGGCGGGGCTTATCTTGTTGATGTCCTTCATGATGTTCTTGTCGACAAAATGTATGAAGAATTAACACAGAGGGGTCTAATAAAATAAAAATAAATGTTTGATTTTGGTTATTATCTCCTATCCTTCCTTTTCCTTGCTTTTGTCGGGATCGTTGCGATTTGGTCTTGGCGCTGGTTTCTTAAGCGTCGCCGACACTGGAAGAGTCTAAATCTAAAAATTCTCCAAATTCGTATTCCCCGTGGCAACGAAGACAATAAGACCGATCCTCTCAAAGAGATTAATTTGTCCGAACAGTTATTCTCGGCTCTGTCTTCTATTAACGAACCCTTTGTTTTCGAAGTTGCCGTTAAGAATGTTGGTGAGAGCATCAACTTCTTCTTGGCGGTCCCCCGGGCTCATGTTGACTTTGCTAAGAGGGTGATCCAAGGTATTTTTCTTGAGGCTTCAGTTGAGGAGTCTCCTGATTACACTATTTTCCAACCTCATGGCTTGGCGGTGGCTGGTTACCTGATTACAGATAAGAGCTACCTTCTGCCGATTAGTACTTATACCGAGACTCAGACTGATGCTTTTGGTCCAATCTTGAGCACCCTCTCCCGGGTGCGTGATACCAATGAGGGGGTGGCCTTGCAACTTGTCTTTACCCCAGCTGGGCCAACAACCAAGAAGAGAATAGGTAGTGCTCTTGAGGAACTTAAAAAGGGTAAGGAGTTTTCTAAGGTTGCGACTGCGGAAGATATCAAAGTTAAGGATGTCTACGAAGTTTTAAAAGGCTCAAATAAAAAAGAAGATGAAAAAAAGGAGGTTCGGGTTGACGAAGAGATGGTTAAGGCGGTTGGTTTGAAATTGGCTAAGCCTCTTTTTCTTGTTAATGCTCGTGTCATTACCTCTTCGCTTGAGCAGAATCGAGCCGAAGATCTCTTTCTCTCGATATCTAGCGCTCTAACCAAATTCTCTTCCCCTATCCGTAATAGTTTCAAAATTGTTAAACCGAAGAAAATTCGTTCGCTCATCTTCAACTATGTTTTTAGAGAATTTGATGATCGACAGATGTTGGTCCTTAACACTGAGGAAATGGCGAGTATCTTCCATTTACCAACGGCGACTTCTGATGTCCCGAATGTTAGCTGGTCTCGGTCTAAAGAGGCTACTCCTCCAGAGGCAATCCCAAGTGAGGGCTTACTCTTAGGTCAGAGTGTCTTCCGTGGTTCGACTAAAGAAATTCGTATTACTGATGAAGATCGTCGCCGTCACCTGTACATTATTGGACAGACTGGTACTGGTAAATCTGTCATGTTACAAAACTTGGCAATGCAGGATATGCTAAATGGTAAAGGTTTTTGCGTCATTGATCCTCACGGTGAATTAGTTGATAAAATTTTAGCCTTTGTTCCTCGGGAGAGACTTGATGATATTATCGTCTTCGACCCTAGTGATCGTGAGCGTCCGGTTGGTCTCAATATGCTCGAATATGATTTAAATAAACCAGAAGAAAAGACCTTCATCATTAATGAGTTCTTGGCTATTTTCAATCAACTCTTCGACAAGACTGCTCTTGGTCCCATGTTTGAGCGTTATATGCGCGGAGCCCTTAATCTATTGATGGATGATATGGTGAACGAGCCGGCGACGATTGTCGATATCCCCCGTGTCTTTACTGATGAAGAATTTCGTAAACGTAAGCTTGCTCGATCGAAGAATCAACAGGTGATAGACTTCTGGACGAAAGAAGTTCCTAAAACTTCTGGTGATCAGGGTCTAGGTAATTTCGCCCCCTATATTTCATCTAAGTTTGATGGTTTTATTTCCAACGATTATATTCGGCCAATTATAGGTCAACAAAAATCTTCTTTTGATTTTCGCAAAGCCATGGACGAAGGCAAAATTATCTTGGTCAACTTGTCTAAGGGCAAGATTGGCGATATCAGCTCTTCTCTCCTTGGTATGGTGATTGTCGGGAAGCTACTTAAGGCTGCCTTATCTCGAGCCGATGTGGGAGAGAAAGAGCGAAAAGATTTCTATCTTTATATTGATGAGTTCCAGAACTACACCACCGAATCAATTGCTACTATCCTCTCCGAGGCGCGTAAGTATCGACTTAATCTTATCATTGCTCACCAGTTTATTGCTCAGTTGACAGATAATATTCGTGAAGCTGTCTTTGGTAACGTGGGTAATCTGGTGGCCTTTAGAGTCGGTGTGCCTGATACCGAGCTTCTAATGAAGCACTTTGGTTCAGTCTTTAGCCAGAAGGATTTGATTAGCATCGAGAACCTTAATGCTTGTGTAAAAATTTTGATTAACGGCGTGCCGTCTGATCCTTTCAATATTAAATTTATCTGGGCCACGGGTGGTTCCGATGCGGTTAGAGATGGGATTAAAGAACTCTCCCGCCTGCGTTATGGGCAAGATCTTGCCCAAATTGAGGCTGATATTCAGTCCCGCCTTAAGAATTAATGGGGCTTGCCCTGCGAAGCTCTGAAAGAGTGAAGCAGGGGGATAACTTTGTTGAAAAGTGACCTATTTTTGCTAGAATGCTTTGGTGAAAAAGATTTGGATATTGCCCGTTTTGGTGTTGTTTTTACTAGTAGGACAGGTGGCTGAAGGTGGCGTTCTTAGTGCTGTTGTGGGTTTTTTGACTAGCTCAGTCGGCCAAGTTGATGCCTTAGTAAAGCAAGAAGAAGAGATAAAAACGGAGACTAATTCTCAGAATTTAGATCTACCCAGACCTGATATAAATTGGGCGACAAGTTCCCCTAAGGCTGAGCTCGACCAAACTATTGTCGGGGGTAGTGCTATTCTGCCTGAATCTGGCCCTCTTGGTACGGCGGCGGATCTTAAGGACAACCAAGCGCCTTCGGATCTTATTAGTGTCTATGTTGTACACAAAGGTGATAATATCGAGATGATTGCTCAGATGTTTAACGTCTCGCCCAATACTATTCGTTGGGCTAACGATATTAAGAAGGGCGAAGTGATCAAAGCTGGTGATAGACTTGTTATCCTGCCAATTACTGGAATAAAACATACTATTGCAAAAGGTGAGACTTTGGCCGGTTTGGCGAAGAAGTATAAGAGTGATACCGAAGAAATTGCTAACTATAACAATATTGATGTCAGTAAGGATCTTATTGTTGGTAATATTATAATTATTCCGGATGGTGAAGACGGCACAGTTGTCTCCAGTGCGAAAAAAGCTCCGGCCAAATATTCTGGCCCAAGTTCGGCTGGCTATTTCCTCCGTCCGATCTCTGGCGGGAAGCGTTCGCAAGGTCTCCACGGGCACAATGCCGTAGACTTAGCGGCCCCGGTGGGTACTTCTCTCTATGCGGCTGCTTCGGGTAAGGTTCTTATCGCTAAGAGTAGTGGCTGGAACGGTGGTTATGGTAATTATGTTGTTATTGCCCATCCTAACGGTACTCAGACTCTCTATGCTCACATGAATAAAGTTAATACTTGGGTTGGAGCTTATGTCGAGAAAGGCGAGGTTATTGGCCAAGTTGGCTCAACTGGTCGCTCGACTGGTGCTCACGTCCACTTCGAAATCCGCGGTGCTTCGAATCCCTTCTAGGCGCTTGGCTTAGTAATTCTGAAAACCACACAAAAATCTCCGGCGAAGATTTTTGCTCGCGTTTCGCGTTGCCGTTTCGCCTTCGCAATATCAAGGGGAGTCCTTGATATTGCCGGCCTATGGCCAAAAGGCGAAAACCCTGCCGGCAACAGCTTCACGAGCCTGCCTGCGCAGGCAGGGTTGTTTTACTGGACGAGGTCTCGCTTTGTTATTTTACTATTTCTTAATATCAAGGACTCCCCTTGATATGGTGTATAAAAAAATGCGGGCGTTTGGATACGCCCGCATTGGATAGTCTAATTGCTTTACCAGCCTATCCTTTTTTGCAGAATACTTTTGTGATGTTTCTATTAACGTTTCTAGAAATAAAAAACCATGTGTCTGAAAGGTCTTCAAGAATACAGATTGTCACAAGAATCATACCCCCAACAATGCTAAGCATAGAGATAGGGATAATGATGAAAATAATAGCGAAGGCCACAAAAACAACGGCGAAGGGGTTTCCTAAAAATGCTAGTAGTAAAATTACTAGAAGTAAATACTTAAGCATAGTTTTTTCTTCCTTTCTGCTCTTAATTAGAGCTTTGTTTTTTAATTTTTCAAACAACAAAATTCTCCCTATATTTCTGTCATAATTATAATAGTTTGTCAATTATTCGTAATGGTTCAATAGCTTGGAACCACCTTAAGGATTAAACTAGCAACATATGGC
>DAOTDH010000004.1:0-12348 GCA_035453545.1 Minisyncoccota bacterium | reverse complement strand
AAGACCCAAGAGCTAGAAGCCACTTCTTTTTGGGACATTTTCTTAATTAATAACGGTTGGCTTAAACTGGTGGCTACTTTGCTTGCCTTGGCGTTACGTGTTATTCTATAAGTATTAATTAATTATTAGCTTTAATGTCCCCAATTGGGTAAAATATTATGTCACAAGAAACAAAGAAAAATATTCTTTTAGGTTCATTAGTTTTTGCCTTATTAGTTATTGCTTACTCTGTTTATTCTTATTCTCAGACCTACGCTGATTCGATGATGATTCGTAGTTTTAGTGTGACGGGAGAAGCCAAGATTAATGCCGTTCCCGATGTGGCCGAGTTCGATTTCGGTGTTGTTACTGAGGGAGATACCAATGTGGCCAAACTTCAAGAACAGAATACTAATAAAATGAACAAGATTATTGATTATCTCAAGAGTCAGAAGATTGAGGTCCGAGATATCAAGACGACTGGTTATAATCTTAATCCTCGTTATCAATATTCTAATTGTCGAGATACTGGTGTTTGCCCTCCGCCAACTATCATTGGTTATACCATCAGTCAGAATGCGACAATTAAGATTCGTGACTTTAAGATAATCGGTGAGGTTTTGCAAGGGGCGGTGACCAACGGTGCCAATAATGTCTCGCAACTTCGTTTTACCTTTGACGACAGAGATAGTTTGATCGGTCAGGTTAAGGGCGAGGCGGTGAAGAAGGCACAACTTAAGGCTGAGGCATTAGCTAAAACCGCTGGTTTTCGTCTCGGAAAACTTCTTTCGATTGAAGATAACGGTAATTATTATCCGCCAATGCCTTATGGTGTTGGCGGAGCAATGGACGCATCATTCGCTAAAGTTGAGCTTGCCCCCGCCCCAGCGATTGAACCAGGGTCAGAGGATCTAACCGCTTCGGTTACTCTTCGTTATGGGATCAGATAAGTTTTAATGTAAAATAAATAATTATGAAAATAAATATTAAAGCTTCCGGTCTAGACTTAACTCCCGCGATTAGCGCTTATGTTGATAATAAAGTCGCGATGTTAGATAAGTTGTTTGCTCATGATCCAGCTGTTTACGCTGATGTGGAGGTCGGCAAGAGGACTAATCATCATAAATCTGGCGAAGTCTTATTCAGTGAGATTAATATTCATTCATTGGGTAAGATTATCCGTCATGTGGCCGAGGAGTATGATCTCTACGCGGCGATTGAGAAGATGAAGGATGGTGTGGCTGAAGAGATTCGCAATTTAGATAAGAAAAAAGAGACCCTCTTCCGTCGCGGGGGACGCGCGATTAAGAAGCTATTTCGTGGCATGTAGACCATTCAAGAAAGATTTCCAATCCATTTCCTTCCGGCCTTCAGGGACAACCCGATCATAGACAAGCTTATCTTCCTCAAGGTGAGCTTGTTTTATTATCAGGCGAATTTTGCCTTCGGGTCCGGGGTAATCTAAGTAAGTACCAGGCCAAGGATTAAGCGCGAGAATTTTGCGATAACGATTGATCGCTGGAGTTTGCGGATCTAGGGAACCATCTTCTTTGGTAAATTTTTTAGTAAATGTGGCTTGATCGTGATCTTGGGCTTGGGGGGTGAGTTTACTGTCGAGATAATCAGGTAGAATTTTAATCAGGAGTTTTGCTCCCATCTCTGCCAATTTGTCGCGTAATTGCTCGAAATTCTTATCATTTAGTTCTATTTTTTCTATCGCCACAATCGGACCGTGGTCCATTAGAGCATCAACGAGCATAATTGTTACCCCCGTCTCTTCGTCACCGTTTAAGATCGCCGTTTCCAGGGGTGAGGGTCCGCGATATTTAGGCAAGAGTGAAGGATGAATATTTAACGTGCCGTAGGTAGGTAGATCTAAAATATCTTGCGGGATAATTTTACCGTACGATGCAACCAAAAAGAAATCCCATTTTAAATTTTCGAAGTCGGACTTCGAGGAGCCCAGAAGTCCGACTTCAGAAAATTCTAAATTTTTCAAACTTGCTGGCTGTATTACTTCCACCCCATTCTTCTCGGCCCAAATCTTAGCGAGTGGGGGAGTCAGCACCATTTTTCTGCCTTTTGGTTGATCGGGAACAGTAATAATAAGCGCTGGCAAGAGACCCGCCTTTTTCAAAGTATCTAAAACTCGGACACTGAATTCATCAGTCCCAAAGAAAGCAAATTTCATGGACCAATTGTAGCAAAAATAAGCTCTCTCTGGCAGTTGACAGATGACTATAAAAGGTGTATAATTAAAGAGTATCTGAACATTGAGAAAACTTGCGAATGGTTCGCGGTTCTCTAAAGTTTTTGTCACATGGTGTAATCTCTTGCTCAATGGGCGAGAGAAAAATACTGGTTAATAGCCAGAGAAAGTCGAGGGTATCTGTATGCCGGGTGAAGTCACGAATAAGTACAAAGACGTTTCTTTCGGAGACGCCGAAGCGGTGTTTAACATTATTGGCGGGGTGGAAGGGATTGCTCGTCTCAAAAGGGGTTACCTGATTGTTGTCGAGCGCCAAGCTCAAATCCCTCCTCGTCGTGTCAACATGGCAAAGTTAGTCGCCTTAGCTGGCGGGAGCGATACCATGTCCACGGAAGACATCGAACAGTGTCTCGAACCGAAATGGACCGTGGGCGAAAACGGTGTGATCTATCTCACTTTACCAGCGACCACTGGTCGCACGGGCGAGGAGTGGATCACTCACTTTGAACGGAAGGGCGACCGACTGAGCGACTATGCTAAGAGCGTTCTCCTTTCGAAGAAGTTCCAGCCGACCACGGGTATCGTGAACCAGGTCGCGATTCTCCCAGCCAAACTTTGGAAAGACAACGAACGACTCACGAAGCGGATCCGTAAGGACGCGTACGCTGGCACTTTCACCAAGGAGAAGCTCACCGATCCCAATGCCGAAGTCTTGTGCTTGATTCGCGATTACCTGACGGATGAAGAGATTGAAATGCTCGGTCTATGGTACATCGTTGGCATGCACAAACCCATTGAGGATTTCGACGGCGATCCGTTCCTCCTCAGCGCCGAACGTCGCGGTGATGGTTGCGGGTTGCGCGCGTACTGTGACGACCCCGGCCATCAGTGGCACGGCGGTGGCGGGTTCGCGTTCTCCGTCCCGCAAGTTATCGTTCCTCAGGCCTAAGTCCACTTTGGACTTCTGTCCTCTGGTCTTAGTCCTTAGCCCTATTCCGATCCGTCTGCCTGCGCAGATAGGTCGGGGTGGGGCTAAAATTTTGCATATAAAAATAAAATGTTAATTTAAAAAAACAGTAAGAGAGTCGTCCTTGGTAGGAGTGTCAAATGTGTTGGAATAATTTTGTTATCAAAAATTGACGATCGGCAGAAAATGATAACATTTTTTGTTATCATTACGTTAGTTGTTATTAATAGTATACTTCTGAAGGTTTTTAGCTTTTTCGATAAAGAGGTGGCCATTGAGATGATCGAGTTCGTGTTGGAATATTTGGGCCACTAAGCCGGAACCTGAACGGGAGAATTTTTTGCCATTGAGATCGTAAGCTTCCACCGTCGCTTTGGCCGAACGTCTAACTTGGCCGAAGTACCACCGCACCGAGAGACAGCCCTCGTCCATTTCTTGTTTGTCTTTAGATAATTTTGTAATTTGGGGGTTGATAAAGGCAAGATCTGGTTCAGCTTTCTTGGCTCCCTCGGGCGTAAAAATTTTTCCGGAAATGATAAAGATTCGCAAAGGTAAGCCAATTTGGGGCGCGGCCAAGGCCACCCCATCATCTTCTTTGGCGAGGGCGCCACTCATATCAGCAATAATCTTCTTCAGTTTAGCGGTGCCAAAAAGCTCCTTCCCGACTTCCTCGGCCGGCTCGTGTAAGACTTTATTCTCTTTTTGGACGATCTTGACCATGGTTTTATTATAATACACTTTCGGGATCGACTCTAATGAGGAAGGCGGGGGGGAGAGATTTGAAAATTTCGAGTAATTCGGGATTAGGCCAAGCAGTAGTGGGTAGACGAAGGAGAATATTGAGGATAGGTAAGCCTTTGTCATTTTTTGTTAGACTAGGGTAGATAAGAGGTTGCCATTTGGTGAGAGTTTCTTCTAAATTCCCCACCTCTTTTCTTATCCCCGCCGTTTTCCCGGCTAATGATATTTTTATTAAGACCTTGAAGGGCGGGTACCCTAACTCTTGACGTTCAGCAATTTCGTCACGATAGAAGTCGATAAGGTTGCCGGTAAGTATATAGGAAAAAATTTTTTCATCTGGTTGTCTGGTCTGGACAATAAAATGTTTCCTAGCTAATTGCTTAAGGCGAAGCAGGGTATTGAATAGTTTCTCACTGGCGCGCCAGTCGGGCATGGTGAGTAAGGCATCGAGACCAATAACGATAACGTTATCTATTTTATCATCAAGGTAATTGAGAGCGAGTTCTGTCCCGACTAATACCGCGCCGATTGTTTTCTTGAACTGACGAATAACTTCTTCGGCTTTCTTGCTTGTCTTTATACTGTCGCTATCAAGACGGAAGATTGTCGCCTGAGGAAAATGTTTTTCCAATTCTTCAATAATCTTCTCTACTCCAAAACCAATTAAGGCTAGACGCTGTCCTTTGCAACGAGAGCATTCATCTTCAATATCGATAACCTGGCTACATTTGTGGCAAATGAATATCTTCTCTTTTGAGCGTGAGGTCTGATGGATAGCTAGAGGTGAGTGACAAACATCACAAGTCATAACGGTGCCACAGTCACGACAAATAGTGAGAGGAGTCAGACCACGACGACCAGAGTAAATAAAAACTTTTTCCTTACCATCCAAGGCGTTCTCGATGCGCTCCTCGAGACGCTCATTGATTGCTTCTAAGATTCTCGTCTTATCTTTATTACCTAAGAAAGGAATAATCTGGCTTGAGGCATTGCCAGTCAGGCGATATTTAATTGATCCGAGAGGGTTTATCTCGCCTTTGCCAAGGCGATAGATCGTCTCACTCCGGAGAGCACTATCACCAAGAATTAGCCTTATTCCTCTTTGTCTAGTTAGTTGTTCGATAAAAAAACGCCAATCAATAAAAGGACGAATCATTGTCTTGTAAGCGGGGGAATTTTCTCGATCAATAATGATCGTGCTGATATCTTTGCGTGGGAGAGAGAGGAAGAGGGGGGTCCCAACAATAACGATTGGGTGTTCGGTTGTCAGAGCTTTCTTCCAGAATTCTACCTGCTCTTTTTTGCTTAGAGTGCTATGGCCAATCAAGACATAATCTTTGATCCCTTTTCTTAGGGGTTCAATTATCCTATGAATATCGGCATTGGTAGGGAGGCAGAGATAGACCGATTGTTTTTTAGCGAAGGCTTCACGGATTAGACTTTTATAGCGAGCCAAGCGTTCCTCGTCGGGTTCTTGGATCGCATTGATCTCACTGATAACTTTTTCGGTTGGGGTATCGATTGGACTTTTCCCTTCGGGTATTTCGTCGAGGATTGTTTGGGGTATCGTCGCTTTAATAATTGGCCCAGTGGGAGAGGCAAAATAGTCAGCGGTTAATTTGACCGCGGTCATGAAACTTTCGTCGAAGTAATTAATTTTTTTGATCTTTGTTACTTTTCGAAGCTTCCAATCTGCTGTCTTTAACTCACTTTTTAGATTACTGGCGTCACGGCTATCAATAATTAAGGCTGAGACTTGTTGGCCTCTAATAGGGACAGTTACAATAGAGCCCAAGGGAGTATCTTGCGCGGTAAAATAAGACAGATGATCTCGCCAAACGTTCTTTTTTAGAGGAATGACCGTGACTATCTTCATGATATTGAGTATAACGATTTTATTACTTATCCACAACCGCTGTTTTTCTTCTCAAATATGTTTATTTATTGTATTATAGAGGGGATGAGAGTTGGTTATTTCAAAGTTGATCCGCCTGCCCTGCCAGTAAAAAGAGACTTAGTTTCTTCTAGGCACAAGGTTCGATCTTTAGTCACCGTGCCTCTTACTGGTTTGGTTTTGGGTGTTATTATGCTTGGCGGTCTTCAGCTAGGAATTAAGCTTAATGATTTCAATTTACCCAAGGAGCGTTACCAAACTGTCGCTAGTATTACTTTACCGGCTAGTGTCTCCTTCCTTTCTCCGGCCTATGATCTTTTTTTTAACTTAGCGAGTAAGACTGTTGGCTGGTCACAAGATACTTGGGCAAACTTTATTTCTAATTGGCGCGTTTTTCTTGGTTTAGAATCTGCCCCACTTGATTTACCAGTCTTTCAATCGACGGCCGATATCCCTCTTGAGTTAAGGGAACAATTAAGACAGGAAATCTTAGTTGAGCTTAGAGCTGGACAAACAATTAATAATGAGGTCTTTGGTGGAGAAGTTCCGGCTAATAAACCGATCTATGCTCTCACTGCTGTTCCCGCGAGTGGTTCGACTACCATCGATAGAAGTATTAAGCAGACCTTGACTCAGGTTTTTGCTGACCCTTTTGATATTAAGTTCGATGAGAATGGGTCGTCTGGTTTTATCACTCCGATTTTTCAAGATGGTCGACGAGGGGATTCTTATGTCTTTGTCTTAACTCCGACACGCTAAATTTAAATTATGAAAAGAATATTTTTTCTCTTTTTCGCCCTCAACTTATTTTTCAGTCTAAGTTCTGGAGCCCTAGCTTATGTGGCTGCTAGTCCTAATTATCGTCTAGAGAAAGATAGTATTAATACGGGTGGTACTGAGCTCTCTTCCTCAGCTTCATATCTTGTTAGTGATACGATTGGAGAATTAATTTCTGGTTTAGGTGATGCGACTAGTAATATTTCTAAACTCGGCTACCGTTTTATGGAGGTTGACACTGCTCTTATTGTTGTTGGGTGTACTGATAGTACTGCCAATAATTATAATTCTTCAGCAATAGCGGATGATGGCAGTTGTACCTATACGACAGGGACAACTGGTACGACAATTGTTACGCCTCCGACACCACCACCTCCTGGACCAATCATTGAGCCCGTTTTTACTCCGACACCACCACCCGGTGTAACCTCTGCGACAAGTGAAGTGTCTCTCGCTTATCTTCCTGTTTCGACAACTACTCCTGATCTAGACTGGAAGTTATTTTTTGTTCAACCAGAAGAGAAGGTTAAGACTTTCGATTGGCGTGGGGCAGTAAGACTCTCTGGCGAGAAACCTTTAACTATTCTCTTCAATCTCAAAACTAGTTCAGAATTTCTAAAGACGATTGGCATTACTCTTACTGATCCTGAAGATAAGAATAAAACCTTCTCTTTCTTAATGCGTCGTTCGCCTGATGGTTTATCTTATCAAGCAACTCTTAGCCCTCTCATTCGCGCAGGGACTTACCCTATTGATATTTATATAATTAATTACCAGAATCAGACAATAAGACATTTGACCGGCAAGTTAGTAATCCCAAGCAATAACATTCTCCGTCTAGAGGCAATTGTTAATCAGCTAGCCCCCATTGCTGTTACGGGGGGGTTGTTGGTTGGTTTTTTCCCGACTATTTATGATCTTCTCTTTAGCCTTTTCCGTTTTCTTGGGTATTTCTTTGGACGACGTCGTCACGACAAGCCGTGGGGGACAGTTTATGATTCTGTTACCAAGCGACCACTTGATCCGGTTTATATTATCGCTGAGCAAGTTGGTCCGGATGGCCAGAGGAAGGAGGTGGCGAGTGCTATTTCTGATATCGATGGTCGTTTTAGTTTTTTCTTGCCGGCCGGAACTTATTATCTTAAGGCGGCGAAGAGTCATTATCAATTCCCTTCTGTACGGTTGAAAGACAAAAGAGAAGACGAAATTTATAATGATTTATATTTTGGTACTCCAATTGTTGTCACTGGGCAAGAGGTGATCAATCTCAACATACCAATGGACCCAATCGAGTTCGACTGGAATGAGTTTGCCAAGACTAAAACTGACTTCTTCCTCTTCTATGATCGTCGTCAAGTTTGGCTCAAGAGATTGTATGATTTCTTCTTTGGCCTTGGTTTTGTCTTGGCAATTTATTTCTTCCTTCTCTATCCTTCAACCATTAATCTTGCCATTGTTTTGCTCTACGCTGGCGTTGTCTTACTTAATAGAGTTTGGTTAGTTAAGCGTAAACCTCTTCGAATCCTAAGAGAGAGTAATCATGAGCCATTATCTTACTCTATAATTAGGGTTTTCCTTCCTGATATTAACCAGCAAGTTAAGACGGTTGTCGCTGATAAATTTGGGCGTTTCTATCTCCTTATTCGACCTGGTGTCTACTATTACACAGTAGAAGAAAAGCAACTTGATGGATCTTATCTTAAGACATATCAATCTTCTCCTGTCAATTTATCTAAGGGAATTTTGACAGGGGACATTTATGTGAAATAATAGGCTTAGTATGGCTAAAGATGACAGATTTATCATCACCGGTTTAGGCGGTGCCAAAACTCTCCGAGGGGAGCTTGTTATTGGAGGGGCCAAGAACGAAGTTCTCAAAGTCTTGGCTGGTAGTATCCTTTTTTGTGATGAATTAACCTTAACGAACGTTCCCGAGATTGAGGATGTCTGGCGGATGATTGAACTTCTTAAGGGTTTAGGAATCAAGGTTCGACAGTTGGAGAAGAACAAGTATCATCTCGAGACGAAAGGGTTGAATAATTTTTCCCTTGCCTCTGAAATTTCTAAAAAATTAAGAGCCTCAATTGTGGTGACCGGTCCACTTTTGGCTCGTCTCGGAAAAGTTGTTTTCCCTTATCCGGGCGGTTGTGTTATTGGCAAGCGACCGATCGATCTCTTTCTCTCTGGCTTCGAGAAAATGGGGGCAACGATAACTGAAAATGAGGAAGGTTTTGTTATTGAAGCTTCTCGTGGCAAATTGCAAGGGGCCGAGATCTTTTTCAAGAATCAGAGTGTTACCGCGACAGAAACTTTTATTATGGCGGGAGTTCTGGCCGAGGGGCAGACCGTGCTTAAGAATTGCGCCCTCGAACCAGAGATTGTTAGTTTGGGCGAGTGGCTTAATGAATGTGGAGCGAAGATTACCGGTTTGGGTACCTCAACTATTACAATCCATGGCGGTGATTTATTAGTGGGCGAAGGGAAGACTCATGAGACTTTAGCTGATCGGATTGAAGCGGGGAGCTTCTTAATCCTTGGAGCACTCACGGCCGCAGACTTGCTAATAAAAAAATGTCGACCAGAACATCTTGATGCTCTGATTGCTTATCTCTCGGAGGCGGGAGTTAAGATCGAGATTGGTTTTGACTGGATTAAAGTTATAAATAAGGGTGACGAGAAGTTTACAGCCCTTGATGTAAAAACTCACGAATATCCCGGTTTCCCGACAGATTTGCAAGCCCCTTTTGCTATCTTCTTAACTCAAGCCGATGGCCAAAGTTACATTTTCGAAACAATTTTCGAAGGTCGGCTAAACTATTTCGAGGCTCTGGGCCGAATGGGAGCTAAGGTTAAGGTACTTGATTCTCACCGAGCCATCATCGACGGCCCCACACCTCTCTCTGGGCGAGAGATTGAGAGCCCGGACTTACGAGCCGGTTTGGCTTATGTTCTCGCTGCTATCATTGCTTCTGATGAGTCAGTGGTTCATAATGTCGAATACATCGATCGGGGCTACGAAGAGATCGAGAAACGTCTGGCGAGCCTTGGCCTTGATATTAAGAGAATTTCTGGTAATTGTAGTTAAAGAGCACTTATGTCAATACTTACGACAAAATTGGGGATAGATTTAGGCACGGCTAATACTTTGGTTTATTTGCCGGGGAAGGGGATTGTCTTGAATGAGCCCTCAGTGGTTGCCGTTAATCTGATAGATAATAAGGTTGTAGCCGTTGGGACAGAGGCTAAGGATATGGTAGGCAAAGCTCCTGATACGATTATGGTCTACAAACCGATGAAGGATGGAGTAATTGCTGATTATCGTATTACCGAAGCGATGTTGCGTTATTATATTGGTAAATCTATCAGCCGTTTTAATCTCTTCAAGCCCGATGTTATGGTCTCGGTCCCAGCGGGTGTTACTTCAACGGAACGTCGCGCGGTAATTGAGGCCACGATTAAAGCGGGCGCCAAGAATGCTTATGTGGTGAAGGAACCAATTTTAGCCGCCATTGGTGCCGGTATCCCTATCTATGAGGCTTGTGGTCATATGGTGGTGGATATTGGTGGGGGGACGACTGATGTGGCGATAATTTCTCTTGGTGGTATTGTCTCATCAACTTCGGTCAAGCATGCGGGCAATAAGATCGATCAAGCTATTGCTGATTACATCAAGAAAACTTTTAACCTTGCTATTGGCGATAAGACGGCCGAAGAAGTGAAGATTTCTGTTGGTTCGGCCATCCCGGTCGAAGATGAGATGTCCTACACTATTAAGGGGCGTGATTTTATGACGGGGTTGCCTCGTTCGGCTGAGGTTCGAACCAATGAGATTGTGCGAGCAATTGATAACGAACTTAAGGAGGTTGTGCGAGCTATCAAAACTGTCTTTCAAGATACACCACCAGAGTTATCGGCCGACGTAATCGATCAGGGTATTACTCTGACTGGCGGTTCGTCACAACTTCGTAATTTGGCCGAGTTAATCTATCGCAAGACTGGGGTCAAGGCTTATCTGGCTGAGGATGCTCTCTATTGTGTGGCGAAGGGGACGGGTATTGCTCTCGATCATCTCGATGTCTATAAAAGAAGCATTATTTCAAAAAGATAGGCGCGATACTAATCTACGAATGTCTACGAATGATACGAATATAAAAAACTTATTTGAGCACCATGCTTATCTTTTGGTGGGTGGGGTTGATTATTGGCGAGAAATTTTAGAAGCAGAATTAAAAAGAATTCTTAAGATCGAGAACTTATCGGCTTGTCCTGATATCTGGTGGCAGACTTATAATTCTTTCGGGATTAAAAATGGTCATAACCTGATCGAGAAAGAAGCGCGCAAATCTTTTTCGGGGCAAGGACGTTTCTTTGTTTTAGAGATTTCCTCTATTACGCCTGAGGCTGAGAATTCTTTGCTTAAGACACTTGAAGAGCCAATGTCGGATACTCACTTCTTTATTATCGCCCGTCAGGCCGACATTTTCCTTCCTACAGTGCGATCAAGGCTGATTACTTTTGAAGCCCCTAGGGCCGTTTTCGAAGTCGGACTTCAAGGGAGCCCGAAGTCCGACTTCGAAAAGGCCCAAAAATTTCTCAAACTAGACTTACCTGACAGATTAGATTTTATTCAGAAAGAATTTTTACTTGCCCGCGCTGGTGGGAAGAATAAAGACAAAAGTCTTGCCCGACCTCTCGGCGGGAAAAGCGAAATAATAGATTTTGTTATTGATTTAGAGAAGACTTTACACACGAGGATTGATCTTCAGAAGATTACCAAAGCCGAGGAGTTGGCTCTTTATGAATTAGAAAAAGTCCAGCGTTACTTCCAGAATCCTCGTTCGTCCAATCGTCTGATTTTAGAACATTTGGCTCTTATCTTACCTAACTAAATATAATCTCACGACCGTAAAGAAATATTTAGTTATCACCTCGCCAGAGCGAAGATGGAGCCTGAGGTCTGGCGAGGTAGTGCGAGTTTTTTATTTTTGTAGTAGAATAGAGCTATGTATAACTTTTCATCATTTAAAACAAAATTAGCAGAAGTTCATGAATGGCTTGGTCGGGAGTATTTGGGTATTCGCACGGGTAAGGCGACGCCAGCTGTTCTCGATAGTGTGATGGTAGAGTCTTATGGGACCAAGACCCCGCTTAAGCATGTGGCGGCGATTAGTATTGAGGACGCTCGCACTGTGCGCATTACTCCTTGGGACCGAAATCAGCTTGGGGCCATTCAGTCAGCGATTGAGGCTTCTAATACTGGTCTTTCGTTATCACCTGATTCTACTGGCTTGCGGGCTATTTTCCCTATGCTGACAGAAGAGCGACGTAAGATGCTTATAAAATTAACCAATGAGAAGTTGGAGGATGCACGAATCTCGGTCCGTAAAGAACGGGAGAAAATTTGGGAAGATATCCAAGAACAAGAGAAGGCCGGGGAGATGAGCGAGGACGATAAGTATAAAGGCAAGGAAGAATTACAAAAATTAGTTGACGAAGCCAACAATAAACTCGAAGAACTCGCCAAGAAAAAAGAAGTTGAGATAATGTCGTAAAAAAATTTGTCACCAAAGAATGTGGTGACAAATTTTAAGCACGAATTGACGAATTTTAGAACTTACTACTTATTAGCTTATTAACTTATTCCTTACCCTATGACCATCATCCTTTTTATTATAGTTCTCGCGCTCTTAATCCTAACTCATGAGTTGGGGCATTTTCTTACCGCTAAGTGGGGTGGTATTCGGGTAGATGAGTTCGGTCTTGGTTTGCCACCTCGTGTCT
>DAOTDH010000003.1:7903-12497 GCA_035453545.1 Minisyncoccota bacterium | reverse complement strand
TACCTTGGCAACTTCCACAAAGATCTGGCACGCACGCTCTCCAGAAATTTCAAAGATTTGTCCAACTTCCCTCCCGGACTTACCAGACATAATGAAAGAGATAATCCTGTACCTTCGCTTTTCCAATTTTCCAAGACGAGTAAGATAATTATCAGGATCTTTCTCCCTCCAGTTCTCCATCAACACTTTTGCGTCTCTAAAAGGACTTCTATTCTTTCTCATCGACAATTTCTCCTTATATGTTCTAGTTGTTTGACTCCTATTTACACAACAAAGACCTAAATTCATTCTCTTAAATCAATAGCACAAAATTATAAATAAGTCAAGCCGAAACTGTGCGAGATTGGATATCGAAAAATAAGGCTATTTAGACTTTTTTGTCTTCAGCTTCCACTTTTCGATCTCGGCGTGATGGCTGGAGAGGAGCACACATCAAGTTATCCACAGATTATTGACTTTTGCCAATTTAACTGGTAGTATGTAAATATCCTTACGAAAAAGACCCTTGCACAGCTCGTCTGTGCTGGGGGCTTTTTCTTTATCTCACAGACAAAAGAGCTTTCTGATCATTTAGATAAGCAATAGAAGCTCCTGTTCTCTTTAATAGAATTGAGCAAAGCTTGCTTGTATGAGGTGATAATATCACCCCAAGTTTATCCTTTTCTTTTAGCACCCTAACCAAACTCGCATAATCTCCATCACTTGAGACAATTACCGCCTTACTTAAATCATTCTCATAAATGTCCTGCATAGCCTGAACGACTAAATCCGCATCACAATTCCCTTTTGGTTTACCGTTACTGTCATAAATAGTTTCTTTAAATACAAGGATGAATCCCGCTTCTTGTAAATGTTTATATAAATTAGAATACTTAGGAATCAAACCGATAAAAAGATAGGCCTGAGAAATGCCATATTTATCTTGAAGCCAAATTCTAAAACGGGCATAATCTAATTTCCAACCTAACTGCTTTATCCCATTGTATAAATTCGCAGCATCAATGTATGCAAAATTGTTTTCTTCATTCTGGTTTCTCACTATTCAATTATAACAGAAAAACTATTTCTTCTTCAGCTTCCACTTCTCGATCTCGGCGTGGTGGCCAGAGAGGAGCACTTTGGGAACCTTGTAGGTCTTAAGCTTGCCAGTCAAATCTTTAACTTTAAAAACTTCGGGTCGAGTATAAGTCTCCGAGCTGGAGACTCTCTTTTCTTCAAGGGATATATCGTTGCCAAGAACTCCAGGAATCTGACGAGCAATCGAGTCAATCATTACCAAGGCGGGCAACTCTCCCCCGGTCAAGACATAGGGACCAATAGAAATTTCCTCAGCCCGCAGAATCTTCTTTACTCGGGCGTCTATCCCCTCGTAGTGACCGCAAATAATAATGAGATGACCCGTGGTGAGTGAAGTCGAACCAGAATATTTCTTAGCATAAGTCTCGGCCATTTTATTAGAAAAAACTTTACCGGCTGGACTGGTGATAATCACCTTACTTTTAGCTCCCTTAATTTTTTTCTTAGCTTCTTTGACCGCCAGAATTATAGGCTCCACCTGCATCACCATCCCCGGCCCCCCGCCATAAGGTCGGCCGTCCACCTTCTTGTGTTTATCAAGCGAATAATCACGAAGATTATAAAAATGAATTTTAATCTTTTTTTCTTTTTGCGCTCGCCAAAGCATGGAACTATTAAGATAAGGCTCCATGCTCTCGGGGAAAATAGTAATAATATGAAAATTAATCATAAAAATAAATAAAAAACTGTGCTATAATTATAGCACAGTTTTTTATTTTTGAGAAGCTCTAAATTAGAGATCCTTGAGGTCATCCATTGCCGCATCAACCGAACTGGCCGCACTAGTCATGCCCCCTTCTGAGCGGGCCGGACGAGTCGAACCTTCTGGTTCGTTGATTTTCAGATTGACACGAGCGTTAAACTTCATGCCAACGACACGGAGGAGAGTTCGGATCGCTTTAGCGGTGTTGCCTTGGCGACCGATGATCTTACCCATATCAGCCGGATCAACTTCGAGAGTCATTAAAACACCCATCTCGTCTACCTTGCGGTCGATTTTCACGGCCTCAGGCTTATCGACAAGGGCTTTAACAACAAAGTCGAGGAATTCTTGATCTTGGTGCATTGCTGTAAATCTTTTGTTTCTGATAATCTTTCGACCTGATTAACTCCCCTAATAATAGAAGAAGTGAGATTAATTGTCAAAATAATGACCTCCTCCCCGGGCTCCGCTTCGCTGCGCCCGGGGTTTCCTTTTGATGGCGCTTCGCGTAAGAGTGCACCATTCATCCCCGCCCTCCAAAGTTTGCCACATGTGGTAAGTCTATTATATTTCGGGCGGGGTTTCCTGGTAAGACAAAAAAGCCGTAGGTGCACACGCACCCACGGCTTATGGTTAGACCACTTCACTCATAATCAGGAACAGAAGAGGGAGCAAGGATGTCCATGAGTGTACCTTTGTAGAGACCGTCATCTTTTCTCATCACTTTATACTTCCACCCATCTTTTTTCTCGATGAGAATCGTCATGTCGCCCGAGAGGGCAAGATCACGACATCCAACATAGGGTTCCGTAACTTCTTCGGCCACTCTCATCACGATGTAGGCTCGGTCATCTAAATCAAAGACGAGATCACCGGGGGCAAGAGAAGCAAACTCCATCATTCTATCACCATATTCTTGTGTGGACTTGATAAAATCCAAAAGATTATCTCTCTCTGTCTCGTACTTCTTCTCAATACTCTTGATTTTAGAGATATTTTCATCATCAATAGTGATAGTCGAATATAGCCCCAATACAGCAATCGAAAAAGCTGCGAAAAGTAAGTAGCCTCCACTAAACTCAATTTTTTTATTTGAGAAAAGACAATACAAAAAATAGAGAGCAAAAGCAAAAATCAAAATTACAAAAATAAAAACAAAAAATACTGCCATCCCAATCACCTCCTCTCAGAGAGTCTAAGTTAAAAGTTACAAACAACAAAAGATTCCTCTGTTATTACTAGTACACAATAGAGATATTGTCAAAAAAACCCAATCTAAAAACCCCGCCAGACCTTAAGTGAGCCCAAGGTCTGGCGGGGTTTTGTTTCAAAAATTATTCTGCCAGTTTTTCTTCTTCGGCAGGAGTTTCGGCAACGGGAGTTTCTTCGGCAACAGGCTCGCCCGCAGTAGCTTCAGCGGAGGCGGGAGCAGACTCTTCAGCAGGAGCTGGTTCTTCAACCACAGGTTCGGCAGCGGCTTTCTCGGCTTCTTCTTTAGCCTTCTTGTCCTCCATAGCTTTAACGGCGGAGGAGGCTTCTTCGGCTTTCTTAGCCTCGGCTTCTTTCTGAGCTTTTTCTTCGGCGGCCTTAGTGGCGACAACAGCGGCACTAGCCTTCTTACCTAATTTACTAGAAGAAACATTAATAGTCTTGCCTTCAATCGCGCCCTTCTTCACTAAGAGATTGTGGACAGTCTGAGAAACCTGCGCTCCTACCGACAGCCAATATTTAATTCGATCAGCCTTGAGTTCGGTCTTATCATTACGGGCATCATGGGAACCAACGACCTCGATCGCCTTACCACTCTGAGCTGCTTCTTTAGAATCAACAACGACGACCCGGAATGAGGGGTCGTTCTTGCGTCCAACTCGTTGTAATCTAACCATTAACATGTAGGGAGAATATAGCAAAATAAGAGGAAAAGGTCAATGTTTTATGCTATAATCATCAAATGATTAAGAAAAAACCAGAACCCCCCAAGAAGGAGAAAATCTCCGTCGATAGTGAGACCCTTGAGCTCCCCTTACCCGAAGAGGTAATTGCCGAGGCTGAAGAAATCGCCAGACGAGGCCAAGCGAGTATTGAAGAGGAAGTAAAAAATAGGCGCGATTTTCGAGATGTTCTAACTGTAACCATTGATCCCGTGCGGGCCAAAGATTTCGACGACGCCCTCTCTATTCGGGTAACTAAACCAGGAATTTTCGAAGTTGGCGTGCACATTGCCGATGTCTCCTTCTACGTTCGTCCGGGGACGAAGCTCGATGCCGAAGCTCGCTTACGCGCTACCTCCATCTATCTTACCAATCGCGTGATACCCATGCTCCCGCCAGCCCTCTCTGATGATTTGTGTAGTCTTAAAGAGGGGGTTGATCGTCTCGCCTTCTCCGCCATCTTCACCCTCGACAATGAAGCTAATATTCTAGACCAATGGTTCGGCCGGACAGTCATCAACTCTAATAAAAGATTTACTTATGAAGAGGTAGAAAGAATTACTAAGGCCGACGAGGTGAGAAATGCGACTTCAAGTGAGCCTGCCCGTCCGGCAGGCGGGCCCGAAGTCGTTTTTCGCACCGAGTTGTTAAAACTTAAAGACCTCGCCGATAAACTTGATAAAAAGAAAATCAACGCCGGAGCTCTCGCCTTCGAAGAAGATGAATATGCTTACGAAGTAGATGCCGAAGGTCGACCAATTTCTATCATGAAAGCCGAGCGTCTAGAGAGCCACAAACTGGTCGAAGATTTCATGCTGCTCGCCAACAAACAAGTGGCCGAGTATGTCTCCAAATTAATAAAAAATCGCGACCACTCTTTTGT
>DAOTDH010000003.1:429-7893 GCA_035453545.1 Minisyncoccota bacterium | reverse complement strand
CGGAATATGTCTCTAAGCTTGTTAAAAATAGAGACCACCTGCCTGCGCAGGCAGGTTCTTTCGTCTACCGTATCCATGACACCCCCGATCCCGAGAAATTAAAAGATTTTCTTCGTTTTATAAAACTCTTCGGCCACCAACTAAAAAATGAGGGGCAGAAAATTACCCCCCTCGCCCTGAACGCTTTCTTGAAGACCCTCGCTGATTTACCCGAAGAAGATGTCATTAATGATGCCGCCGTGCGCGCCATGTCACGGGCTCTCTACTCCACCAAGAATATTGGGCACTTTGGTCTCGCCTTCAAGCATTATACCCACTTCACCTCGCCAATTCGTCGCTACCCCGACCTTATCGTCCATCGACTATTAGACCTGTATTTAAATGGTAAAAAAATTGATCCTCAAATGCTCGCCGACTTAGATAACCTCTGTGCCCATTGTAGCGAACGCGAACAATTCGCCACCATCGCCGAACGTGACTCGATGAAGCTGGCTCAATGTCGCTATTTAGAGAACGAAAAAGAAAAAGTTTTTACTGGTGTCATCGCATGGCTCGCCGACTTCGGCCTCTTCGTTGAGGAGCTCTCGACTGGGGCCCGTGGGCTCGTCCGTTTCCGTTCTCTTCCCGATGACTATTATATTTTCGACGAAAAAAAGATGACCGTTAGAGGCAAGCGTCACGGTCTCACCTACCGCCTCGGTGATACTGTCGAACTCCGCGTTCTCTCCTCCGATCCTAAATCCCGTTTAATTGATTTCGAGATAGTCTAGCTCGACTTAGTAATTCTGAAAACCACACAAAAATCTCCGGCGAAGATTTTTGCTCGCGTTTCGCGTTGCCGTTTCGCCTTCGCAATATCAAGGGGAGTCCTTGATATTGCCAGCCTATGGCCAAAAGGCGAAAACCTTGCCGGCAACAGCTTCACGAGGCTTTTCAGAATTACTAAGCCTCGTTCGAACGCTAGCTACAAAACCCCGCCGGCAACAACTCCACGAACCTGCCTGTCGGCAGACAGGGCTTTTCAAAATTACTAAGCCTCGTTCGAACGTCAAACAGCACTAGCCCCGCAAATTAAAAAGGTGCTCGGAAATCTAGAATCCGATGTTTTCCTAAAATAATTTTATCAAAATCAGAATTATACCAGCCAATATCTTCGGACCATCTTCTTATTACTAATTGTTTTTCTTCAACTGTATCATACAAAATCTTAAAATTGGTTTTTTCAATAACTCTTATTATTTCAGCATAACAAGTTCCTCTATACTCTGAATATCCATAACCATCCAAATTATGGTAAGCCAAGCTGTCGTTATTCCACTCGTTTGTCTTTGCCTCGGCTAACTTTTTACACTTTTCTTTTATCTGTAATAATTCTTGCCCACTAACTCTATAAGGAAGTTTACTTTGCCTATCTTTTGTTAAAAAGTTAAAAAATAGAACAAAAGCCAACAATAATAAAATTATAATAATTCCCCGCCTATGTTTTCTAATAAAATTAAAAACTTTTTCTTTTTTCATTTGGAATCTATTTAATTAAGCTCTTTATAATTACCCCAATAATACTCCGAAACTGTATTTGGTCAATAAACCAGAAAAGGAAAATCAGGCCTTTTAATTACTTCAAATTCATCAATTTTATCGCCAGGAGAATAATCATAGTTAGTAAACGATTCTATAAGTTTTTTTAAATCTGGAGCGCGGTGGCTCACCCCCAGCATTCTTAATGGAAGGACTAATTTATTTTTAATATTAAAGTCCCGAGGAGTAAGGGTTGCTTTTTCTGTGATGCTTACTCCGTAGGTGTTATTAAAATAACGAATTATAGATTTATAAACCCTGTCAGAGTAATTATCAGGGAGTTCAAAATTTTTTAGATTACCATGCAACAATTTATGCCTTAAACCATCAGGTCCAAATAAATTGTTAAATAACTCTCCATCATTTAAAATTTTTTTCATCTTATCTTTATCATATGTTTTGAAACTCTTTCCATTTGGACAACTGCAGGATTTACCCTCCACTTCCCCTGACATTGCCTCTAACGTCGCAAAAAGTAACGCCATCCTCGAGTAATAATTTGGTGTATTTATGCTTTCTTGTAAAAATTTAAAGACTTGAGGATATTCATATTCCCCTAAATTATCAATTGCTTCCCATTCTTTTTTCCCCATAGATAACCCGCCGCCCAAAACATCATTAAATCTAACAAAAATAAAATTTTTCTCTATGTTGTCATCTTCTCTAAAAATCAGAAAAGTTTCTCTTTCGCTACTAAGAAAACACTGACTGACAAAACATATCCGAGGAAATAGATCATAAAGTTTCTCCGAAAAAATATTCAAGGCTTTCTGAAATGTCTCTGCTTCTATTTTTGCCTGAGCAATCCAGGATTCCCCCTTTTCCCCATCTTTCTGGTTATATTCCCACTGTCTCATTGTTATGTTATCTACCGTTCTCTCCGCTTTCGTCACCCCTTCTTCCTCAAAAAAATGGCCTTCTATCTTAGCTAACGTCTTAATCTTTTGCTGTATGTTATAGATATGCATTATAAATACTAAAATTATACGGGTGGCAAATTATTTCAGACAAAAAAGAATATCTCTTTATAATAATCTTTTTCCTTTTTAATCTTAAATTAAATTGAATAATACTCCGAAACTGGTTTTATTCAATGGCCAACAAGCCTTAATTGCGCGAGATTGGATATCGCACAACTTAGAGGCCTCGCCTCTAACCTACCCTTCTCTCCAACTAAATATTTCTTCACGGTCGTGAGATTATATTTAGTCAGATAAGTCTCACTTTTGTTCATGGTCGGAAGGATTTATGAGACATAAAAATACAAATAGAAAAGCCCCGTTACCTGAGAAGGTTAGAGGGCTTTTTGTGTGTTTGAAAGTTTGCTTTTCCCTGGTACTAAGGGTAGAGACAATGCGCAAGTACCGTCCTGTTTAGTATTTCTGGGTGAGAAATCTAAAACATCAAATTTCAAACACTAATGCGAAGATTTTTATAGTTCATCCCGCCGGAGCATTTTCTTGTTAGCACGGGGTATCAGTGCCTCTCGAAGCGACGAGATAAAGACAATGTCTGGATAAACTAGAACAAATCTGATTATAGTTTAGCAAAACGAAAATGGTTGTCAAATATCTAAATAAAAATAATTGTGGATAACTAAAATTTTTCTTCCAAATGAAAAACCCCACTATTGCTAGTGTGGCTTTTCATGAGGCTAAGAATATCTATCAATAAATTGAATGGTCTTTCACTTGCGATCAAACCGTCAATATTCTTAACCTCAGAGTAATTCTGAACCCAACCAATAACAATGTCAAGAAAAGTTATCCACAGCTCTTCCCTTTTTCGTCTAAGCGAGGCTTAGTAATTCTGAAAAGCCTCGTGAAGCTGTTGCCGGCAGGGTTTTCGCCTTTTTTTAGGCACAGCGGTGCGAAGGCGAAACGGCAACGCGAAACGCGAGCAAAAATCTTCGCCGGAGATTTTTGTGTGGTTTTCAGAGTTACTAAGCCGAGCGCCTACTTCGCATATTGTTCGGCTTCGTCGAATTTAATCGAGATAAGTCGAGAAACAGAGTCAGCCCCCATAGTTACGCCGTACAGGATCCCCGCGCGGGACATCGTCTCGCGATTATGAGTAATAAGAATAAGCTGAGAGTACTTGGAGAGATTCTCAATCATGTCGGCATACTTCTTCGAGTTGGCTTCATCTAAGGCGGCATCGGTCTCGTCTAGGATAAGGAATGGTGGCGGATTCACTTGTGACATCGCGAAGAGGAGAGCAATAGAAGTAAGCGCTCGCTCCCCGCCAGAGAGCATGGCGAGGCCTTTAATTTTCTTTCTTGGCAAACTAACATTGATCTCGATTCCGGACTTAGTTCCGGAATCGTCCTCCATAGCTTCAGCGAAGGAGGACTCGTCCATTTCATCGCCCGCTCCTAAACTCAAATTGCTTCTCTTTTTCTCAGGTTTTAATAATTCCAGATTACCTGTTCCCCCACCGAAGAGCACGGCAAAAAACTTTTGAAACTCTTGATTAATCTTAACGAGACCAGAAGTAAATTCGACTTCGATCTTGGCGCGGAGATCAGTCATGACGCTAAGCAAAGATTCACGACTCACGGCCAGATCCTCTAGTTCCTTAGCAAGGAAAGCATCGCGTTCGACAACCTCGTCATGCTCACGGACAACTTCCCCACTCTCCACCCCCATATCCTCAAGCCTAATTTTAAGACGCTCAAGCTTCCGTCGTCTGTCTTCCTGTTGGCTCCGCTCTTCCGCCTGAACTTCTTCCCAAGTAACCGAGAGTGACTCGTAATTAAGAATTTCACGTCCGAGTAAAATGCCGGCTTCGCCCAATTCCCGTTTAAAATTCTCTTCCTCTATCGAGAGCGTCTCTTGCTTCGCCAGAAGCGAACGAACTTTTAGTTCAAGATCGCTCCGCTTGGCTCGTAACTCATAGAAATTATGTTCGGCATTCTGGGCCGTCTGTCGCAAGTGAACAATTTTTTCTTTGCAGTCCGTCGACTCGTTTTGGAGCTTGGACTCCGCCTGATCAAGATTCTCTACTTCAGTCTGAAGTTTAAGATGTTCAGCTTTTATCTTATTAAGATCATCGCCCGAATGAACTTCGCTCGGGTGAGTATCCTTTTGCTCATAGCCAGCCAGAAATTCATTTAGACTGAGGCGCAAATTCATCGCCACCCGTTTAACACTCTCTAGGTCAGAAGACTTTTCAATTTCAACAAATTTATTATTAAGCTCTTCAACCAGACGTTTCGCCTCCTCTAAAGGAATCTTCACCCCGGGGCCAACCTTCTTTACCTCCGTCTCGCGAACTTCCAGCAAACCTTCTAAGCGACCAAGAGCTCGGGCCAAGTCATCTTTTTGCAGACGGAGAGTCCGGATTTTTGTTTCTAGTTCGCGCAACTTATTTTCTTCGGTGATGATCTCCGCTTGTTGACCCCCCGCTTGCTTCTGACTCTCTCGTTCGGTCAATTCGCGAGAGGTCTCAACCAAAAGAGCCTGCGGTCCAGACAAATCAGCGACAAGCTTATCTTTAGTAAAAGAAAGATAAAGCTCTTCACGCTTCAAATAATCACGATAAAGAGACTGCAACTCCACCTTAAGCTCGCGAACCTTCTCAATTTTCTCAACTTGTTTTTTTAAAAATTTTAGATGCGGAGCAATCTCACGACGAATCGATTCGACTTGTCGGATATTTTCTTCGGTCTTGGCTAATTTTTTCTCACTCTCTGAGAGCTTCCACTGATAAATCTTCAGACCGAGAGCCTCCTCAATCATCAGGCGACGTTCTACCGAATTAGCATTAAGAATCTTGTCCGCTTCGCCCTGACTAATAATGTGATGGCCCGACGCCCCAATTGAAATATTTGCCAAGAGCTCGATAATATCACGCAAACGCACGGCCGAACCATTAATCTTATATTCGTTAGACCCATCACGGAAGACTTCGCGAGAGATAACCACTTCGTCGAAATCAATAGTCGAGAAACGGCGATTAGAATTATCGAAAGTTACCGCCACTGAAGCTCGTGACAAACGGCCCAAGGATGATGAGCCATTAAAGATGAGGTCCTCCCCCTTCTTCCCTCGCAGAGATTTAAGAGACTGCTCACCGAGCACCCAACGAAAGGCTTCCGCCACATTACTCTTACCTGAGCCATTAGGCCCAACAATAGCCACAACCGGCGCATCAAAAAGAAGAGTCTCCTTCCGGCCGAAAGACTTAAAACCCGACAGCTCCAATTTCTTAAGAGTCATTAGAGAATATTATAACACCAACCACCCCTTCTCTTCCAATCCCCGACGGGCGGCATCTTGTTCGGCTTCTTGTTTGGAATGGCCTGAGCCTTCAGCTACTTTTTCTTTATTTAAATATAGGCCAACAACAAAATGCTTATCATGATCTGGACCTGTTTCAGACAAGACTCGGTAAGCAGGCGTAATACTCTCTACCTCTTGGGCCTTGCGCTGGAAGTAACTCTTATAATCTTCAGTAATATTCTTCTTAATCATCTCGTCCGCTTTAGGGAAAATAGTCTCAGCGATAAATTTGCGCGCTGACTCATAACCACCATCTAGATAAATTGCCCCGACAATGGCCTCATAGACATTAGCTAGGATAATTTGCCTGGCTCGGCCAGTATCTCTGGCCTCCCCTCTCGATAAGAGGAGTAATTCATTTGCCCCTATCTCAGAGGCGACGGTGCTGCAAGTGTTGGCGTTAACCAGAGCCGCTCGATAAGAAGTAAGCTCACCTTCTGGCTTGTCTGGGTATTCTCTAAAGAGCCAATCTGTAACCACCAATTCCAAGACCGCGTCACCTAGGAATTCTAAACGTTCGTTGTGTGGCAAAGTTACATCCTTATGCTCATTGAGATAAGAACGATGAAGGAAGGCTTGCTTGAGCAAGTCGGGGTTTTGGAAAGTGTAATTAATTTTTTTTTGGAAATTTTTCATTCCGCCTTATTTGAGGAGAATCTTAATCGCTTTAGTGATGATGGGCACCATGTCGTCATACATATTCAATTCAGGAACTTCCACCAGAGGGAACCAACGGACATCATCAAGACCCCCTTTACCCTCTTCTAAAACTAGTTTAGGTTTCCCGAGAACTTCGGCGAGAAAATAATTAACCTGACGACGAGTCTTGCCTTTCTCAGGATCAGAAGCAATGTACTCATTAGAACCTAGGCCTTCAATAATTTTTATATCAATACCCATCTCCTCCTTGATCTCACGAATAGTTCCGGCCTCAACATTCTCGCCAGCTTCAATGTGCCCCTTAGAGAGTGTCCAGCGACCAAAGACGTCGTGAACCATCGCTAAGAAAATATCATTGCCTTCTCGAGAGAAAACAACGGCTCCACCCAATTGCTCAATCGGCATTTGATCATAGGGTATATCAATAATTTTTTTCTTCTTAGCGGGGACATCATTTTTGCCCGGTTCACCCAATTCTTTATAAACCGTGCCAAGAACACCATTAACAAAACGGCCACTAGACTCACCGCCAAAAGTTTTGGCCAATTCGATAGCTTCGTTGATGGCCACCTTGGCTGGTACGTCAGCCCGATCACTAAAAATAAGCTCATACAGGCCGAGCCTTAAAATATTACGATCAACCGCCGCGATTTGCTCAATCGGCCAGTCCGGAGCGGCCTTCTCAATAACGGCGTCTATCTTCTCAATATGGCTAATAACACCGTCGGTTAACTCTTTAACATAGGACAGATCTTCCATCCCCGGAGCGAACTCGTTCACTACTCGTTCAACAGTCTCATCGATAAACTTCGTTGAATTACCTTCACGAAAATCGAGTTCGAAAAGAACCTGCATTGCTAAACTTCTACATAGATGACGATTAGCCATATTTTCAAAAAACTATTTAAGTTTTAGTAAACTCGATTAATTTTGGGCCGCCAGT
>DAOTDH010000003.1:0-419 GCA_035453545.1 Minisyncoccota bacterium | reverse complement strand
CTTCTTTCTTACTTCTTTCTTCTCTGTCTTAGCGAGAACATTCACCACTTCACGGCCACGATAAGTGCCACAATTACCGCAAACAATGTGACTCTTCTTAGGAGCACCACATTTGTCACACAAAGAGAGACCCGTAACCTTAAGGGCGTGGTGGGAACGACGATTAGCGGTGTGGGCCCGCGTATGACGCATTCTTACTACCATATCCTTCCATTATAGCCTAAACAGATTAAATAATCAAGCCAGATCAATTCCCCCGAGATAGCTCGTGCGGTGGATAACCAGAACCCCGAATTGCTCGATCTTTTGGTAATGAAGACTGGTGCCATAACCCTTATGTTGGTGAAAGTGGTAGTGGGGATACTTCTTGGCCAACCTTACCATCTCCCGATCTCGTGAGACTTTAGCCACGATTGAAG
>DAOTDH010000002.1:0-14655 GCA_035453545.1 Minisyncoccota bacterium | reverse complement strand
GCGCAAGATGTGATTGTAACCGAAGAAGATTGTAATGACAAAGAAGGCAAGTATGTCTCTAAGGCTAACATTTCCGCTCTTGATAACGGAATCGCTAATCTGATCAAGGGACGTTACTTAGCTCGTGATCTTGTTACTACTGATGGCAAAGTCCTCTTCAAGAAGGGTGCTTACTTGACAAAAGAACAGGCCGAAGGAGCGATCACGGCTGGTGTGGAAGAGGCCTGGATTCGTTCACCTTTGTCATGCAAGGCGGTGAAGGGTGTTTGTCAGAAGTGTTATGGCCTAGATATGGGGCGGGGTGATGTTGTCGCTTTAGGTCAAGCTGTTGGTATTATTGCGGCCCAGGCGATTGGTGAACCAGGAACTCAGCTCACCATGCGTACCAAGCACACTGGTGGTATTAGTACTGGCGGTGTTGATATTGTCGGTGGTTTGCCTCGAGTTGAAGAAATTTTCGAACGACGTATCCCTAAGAATTCGGCCCTCATTGCCACTCTTTCGGGCGAAGTTCAGGAGATTAAAAATACTGGTAAAGAACATATTATTACTGTCCTAGTTGATCCAGAACATCGCAAGAAGGCGAGCGATAGTACTGTTGAATATAGCGTCCCCTTTATTCGCACTGTCTTGGTTAAGAAGGGCTCGAAGATCAAGAAAGGCGAGATTATTACCGATGGTCCGGCCGAATTACTCACCCTCTTTAAATTGGCCGGCAAGGATGCTACTGAGGACTACATCATGAAGGAGATCAATGCTATTTATGAATTACAAGGTGTCAACATCTCCCGCAAACATGTGGAGTTAATCGTGAAGCAAATGTTCTCTCGTCGTAAAGTTAAAGATCCTGGTGATACCAAGTTTGTGTCTAATGAAATTATTGAGTTAGTAGAATTAACTGAGGAGAATGAGTTAATGTCAGCGGTTGGTAAAAAAGAGGCGGAGGCTGATATCATCTTGCTCGGTATTTCTGAAGTGGCCCTCTCGACCTCTAGTTTCTTGGCCGCTGTTTCTTTCCAACACACAACGAAAGTACTTATTAATACCGCGATTAAGGGTGGTATTGATCGTCTGCGTGGGCTTAAAGAAAACGTTATTATCGGTCGCCTTATCCCAGCTGGTACCGGCTTGATTCCTGGTTATGGTCGGGAGGAAGAGATGGAACAACAGGCTCTCGCTGATTCGGCTTACGAAGAACAAATCAAGGTTAAAGAAGAGGATTAGGGCAAATAAGGCAAAAAGTATATAGTAACAATAATGGCTTCTTCGGTTGAACAAATCAAATCGAAGCTCTCTATCTTTGATGTAGTCAGCTCTTATATGAAATTGGAAAAAGCTGGTATCAATTACCGTGGTTGTTGCCCGTTTCATAATGAGAAGACCCCATCTTTCTTTGTTTCGCCGGCCCGTGGCTCTTATCATTGTTTTGGTTGTAATCGTGGAGGGGACATTATTAGTTTTGTTCAAGAGATTGAGGGTCTCGACTTCTTAGAGGCTCTGAAGAGTCTGGCGGAACGGGCGGGAGTTGAATTAGAGCCCTTGACTCGAGTCCCTAAGATAGACAATCGTTTTCCCGCCCTGCTTGATGAAGCGACCAATTTTTATTTCAAGCAATTGGTGGGGAAGCCCGAGGCCTTAGCTTACTTATATGAGAGAGGTCTCTCTAAAGAGACAATTAAGACTTGGCGTCTTGGTTTTGCACCTGATACTTGGCGCAGTTTAAGCGAATATCTCTTGGGTCGTGGTTACCGCGAGGACGAAATGTTGAAAACTGGTGTTGTTGTTGCCCAGTCAGGTCACGCTGGTCAAGGGCGAGCTTATGACCGTTTTCGTTCGCGGATAATGTTTCCTCTCTTTAATCCTAATGGTAAGGTTGTCGGCTTCTCTGGGAGGATCTTTGGAGAGAAAGAAGAGACTGCTAAATATATTAATAGTCCGCAGACTGAGCTCTATGACAAGTCGCGGATTCTCTATGGTTACGATCGAGCTAAGCAGGCGATGAGACAAAGAGATTTCTGTATCTTTGTTGAAGGCCAGATGGACTTACTCATGTCTCATCAAGCAGGAGTTACCAACGCCGTTGCTGTCTCAGGAACAGCGATGACAAGTGAACATGTCCAACTTGTTAAGAGGTTAACTGATAATGTTGTTTTGGCTTATGACTATGATTTGGCCGGGCTCTCGGCTTCGCGTCGAGCAATTGATCTCTTGCGGTCTGAGGGGCTCTCGGTGAAGATTGCAAAATTGCCTTCAGGGCAAGATCCGGCCGAGGTTATTAAGGCTAATCCAGATATCTGGTTACAAGCAATCAAGGAGGCCAAGCATTATATTGACTTCATGATCGATGCCTCCCAAGAAGAGGGGAAGAAGGGCTTGGATTTAAATTTGGCCGTTAATACTTATATCCTACCTTATGTTAAAGCCCTGGATAAAAAAATGGAGCAGGCCCACTTTGTAGTAAAATTGGCTAATTTGCTTAATATCGGCGAAGAGGCGATTTGGTCTGATTTGCAAAAAATTAAAACTGAACCCGAAGAAACGAAAAATAAAACACCAGAAGAAATTTTACCGGTCATGACTCGCAGTCGAATGATTGAAGAAAGATTATTTGGCCTATATTTTTTACTTTTAGCTAAAGGAGAAGAAGAAAAAGTTGATAAGAAATTAGAAGGATTATTTAGAGACGATAATTTTATTAAGAAAAAAGAGGGATACCAAGAGAGTAAGGATCAGCTCGCTTTAGCGGCCGAATTGTTGTATGATCCAACCAAGGACCTTCTAAAAGAAATGATGAATTTGGCCTCAGCTTGGCAAGAAGAGAGACTGAAGGAGGAACTTCAAGAAGCGTTGAGAGCCGTTCATCTCGCCGAGAAAGAAGATCAGACTGAAGCTCTCGCCCTTAATTTAAAAAAATGTCAAGAGTTAACTTTAGCCATTAATAATTTAAAAAAATCTCTCGACTAAGTTTCGAGACAAAAATATGAAGAAAAAAACAAAGACTCCTCCCAAGAAAAAAATCACCTCCTCTTCCCCGACCAGACCTCAAGTGAGCCCGAGGTCTGGTCGGGTGAAAACTAAAAAGAAAGTAGTCAAGAAAAAGATAGCCAAAAAGGTAACCAAGAAGAAAAACTTGCTCACACCTCAGGCTCACCAGAGGTCTGGGCAGGTTAAGAAAAAGACGGTCAAAAAGGTAACCAAGAAAGTTGTTAAAAAAGTAATTAAGAAAAAGGGCTCTGTTCTTCATAAGAAAGAAGTCACGGCTTTGAAAAGAAGTGGCTTGACACTGGAAGAGAAGATTCAGCAGAAAGTTGATAATCTTATTACTAAAGGTAAGTCACGGCACTTCATTACTTATTCTGAAATTCTTAAAGAGTTTCCTAATATTGAGAATGACATTATTTTTCTTGATGAACTTTATACTAAATTCGAAGAAGTGGGGATTGATATTCTTGAAGAGGGAAGCTTGCTTGATTCGGATATAAAGATTGATGAGAAGATTAAGACTGGTCGTGGTGATGTCTCACTTGATTCTGTTCAAATGTATTTGCGGGAGATTGGCCGTCACAAACTTCTAAATGGTAATGAAGAAAAAGAGCTGGCCAAAAGAATCCTTGCGGGAGATGAAGATGCTAAGAAAGATTTGGCCCGAGCTAACTTGCGTCTGGTGGTCTCGATTGCCAAGAAATATATCGGTCGCAGTCAGGACCTGACTCTTCTTGACCTTATCCAAGAGGGTAATATTGGTCTCTTCAAGGCGGTCGAAAAATTCGACTGGCGTAAGGGTTATAAATTCTCAACCTATGCCACTTGGTGGATTCGTCAGGCGGTGACTAGAGCTCTGGCTGATCAGTCGCGAACGATTCGCATTCCAGTGCATATGGTGGAGACAATTGCCAAGTATAAGCAGGTTTACCGTCGTTTGGCTCAAGACTTGGGTCGGGATCCTTTGCCTCAAGAAATTGCGACCGAGATGGGCCTTGAGGTGGAAAAGATTCATACTATCGAGAAGATCGATCAGAGCACGGCGAGTCTAGATAAGTCGACCGATGATGATGATGACAAGAGCACCTTGGGTGAATTTATTGCCGATGACAAGATCGCTTCACCTGATCAAGATACTTCTCGTCGCATTCTGCGCGATCAGATTGATGAGATTATGAGCGACCTAACGACAAAAGAACAACGAATTTTGGAGATGCGCCATGGACTTAAAGATGGGGTAATGCGAACTCTTGAGGAAGTTGGCAAAGAGTTTGGTGTGACCCGCGAACGTATTCGTCAGATTGAAGCGAAGGCTCACGAGAAGATAAGACAACACGATAAAGCTAAGAGATTGCAAGGATATTAGAAGCTCGGGTTAACTCGGCTAAACAACATAGAAAACCCCTCCAGCGAGGGGTTTTCTTACGCTCCGCGACGGCCATTTTGCCATAGTTCTTCGAACAAAGGATGGCAAAAACCAGCTGGCCGTAGCTCCGCGAGGTTGTTTAGTCGGGTCAACCCTCGCTTTGCTGTTTACTACTCTTCGACAACAGTTTCTGTTCCGGTGGCGGTATTGTTAGTGGCGTCAATTGTGGTTTCTGTTTTTGGATTAAGCAAGAGATCGAAGGCAAGGCCTAATGTCTCAGCTGGGAGACCCCCGAAGATTGGGATTATTTGGTCATCGATTGTGATAATGAAGAAAGGTGTGCCTTGGGCTCCTAGGGTCACTGCCTCTTGAACACTTTTCTCAATATTTTCAGCATATTTCTTAGAAGTCATACAAGCTTCGAAACCTTTGACCTCAATCCCAAGAGTACTGGCTGTCTCGTTAAGTTTGGCTGGGTCTAGGCCGTCGTTGGAAGGAGTGATTTCGAAAATCTTATCGATGAATTGCCAGAATTTATCGTTACCACCAAGTTCGTTGACACATTCAGCAGCTAGAGCCTCGTTTCGACTCTTAGTATGGAGGACATCTAAGGGGAAATTACGAAGGATGATAGCCACTTTACCAGTATCGACATATTCTCTTTCTACCGCTTGAAGTTGTTGATGGAAATATTTGCAAGCAGGACATTCGAGATCAGTATAGACAACAAGTTTGATTGGAGCTGTTACTCTTCCGCGAAGATGGTCGGTACTATCAACGGGGCGGAAGGTCTCAAGTTTGGCGCCAGTGTCTACCTTTAAAATTTGGCTTATTTCGGTGGGGATGGAATCTGTTTTGTCGGTGTCATCTTCAACTCGGAGATCTTTGTAATAAACGGCACCCCCAATTAGTAAAAGACAGATGATAATCGCGAAAGGAACTAACCAAGAACTTTTGTTTTCTTCCATAATTTTATTTTACCCCGCCAAGCGAGGGCTATTAATATTTATAATTCCTCCTTAATTTACCTGACTTCGGCCCCAGGGTCAATGTTCCCGTCGGGGATAAGCAAAATTGGACCTTGATTTTCGGTTGAGGCCGCCAGAAGCATACCTTGACTTTCGAGCCCCATTAGCTTTCTCGGTTCTAAATTGGCCACGATTATAATTTTTTTCCCAATTAGGGTTTCTGGCTCATAGGCCTTGCCAATGCCGGCGATAATTTGGCGGGTTTGCTTGCCCGAACCGTCAGGGGCGGGTTCTCCCATATCTACCTCTAATTTTAGAAGTTTCTCAGAGCCTTCGACACGCTCGGCCGAAAGAATCTCTACTACTCTTAGTTTAATTTTACTAAATTCTTCGTAATTTATATTTTCCATAATTATTATAATTTTATTCTAACACAACCTTGCCTTAATATTACTATCTTGCCTGCCTGGCCTATCGACGGGCCATTTTTTAAGCTAATTAGGGTAGAAGGCTGACCTGATAATCTTTTTCCTGCACCAATAACAAAATCTATTCCTTCGCTTGCCCTGTGGGAGCCTGGCGACTTTACGGGGAAATATTTTTTTATTTCGGCAATAGTGCTAGCTGGTGTTAATCCTTCTGGATTGGCCGAGGGGGCAACAAGGGGTCCAGTTTTTTTAATTATTTCTGCTAATAATTTATTTTTAGGCCACCTAAAAGAGAGTTTAGAACTAAAGGCGACATCCCGCCCTTTTTTAGACTTTTTATCACATTTGTGACCTTATTTTTATCCATTTCTCAAGATTAGCAAAAATAAGGGTTTTTTGCTAACATTAAAACATTACTAAAAACAAGCAAGTAAGAAGTAAGTATCTAAGCAAATAAGCTTAATTCTTATTCGCTTACTACTTATAAGCTAACTAAAAATTATGTCAAACATGATGAAATGGATTATCGCTATTATCGTGATAATTCTCATTGTTGCCGGTGTGTGGTACTGGCAAACCAATAAAGTATCGACTCCGGTCGAAACTGGTCCGATTAAGATTGGGGCGATCTTACCTTTGTCTGGTCCTGTTGCTATCTGGGGGGAAAATATAAAAAATGGGATGGAAATTGCTAAATCTGAGTTAGCCCAATCTGGCGACAGTATTGATATTATTTATGAAGATAGTCAGGGCCTTCCAACCCCAGCGATCTCAGCTTTTCAGAAGCTTGCCGATTTGGATAAGGTTAATGTTGTTTTTTCTATTTTTAGTCGGGTGAGCGTTCCTCTTGTTAATCTTGCAAAAGAAAAAAACATTCCCTTAATGATGTCTGTTGTTTCTGCTAGTGGTGTTGCCAATGCTGAAGATGGCTCTTTCCGTTTTTATTCAGATGCCAAGCAATATGTTGACCCTCACTTAGTTTGGTTGACTAAGGAAAAATATGACGAAGTGGCCATCCTTGCAATTAATGATGAATTTGGGTCTGATGTAGGGAAAATTCTAAAAGAAAGGCTGAAAGAGAAAGATATAAAATTAATTGCCGAAGAGAAATACGCGCCTAATTCCACTGATTTTAAGACCCAGTTGACCAAGATTAAATCATCTGAACCTAAAGCCATCATATTTATTGGTTCTGTTCCAGGTGAAATTACTAATGCCTTAAGACAAGTTAAGGAGTTGGGTATTAAGACGGATTTTGTTGAAGCTTCAGCCAGTTTAGTAAACGTTGTCACAAGCCCCGCCCTAATTGGGTCATTGGGGGAGAATGCAAATCTAGCTGAAGGGGTCTATACTATTGCCTTTCCTTTTACTATTGGAAAAACAGGGGATGATTTCAAGGTTAAGTACAGAGAGGCTTATAATCAGGAACCTAATTTTGCAGCTGCTTTTGGTTACGATATGGTTATGTTAACATTAAGAGCTAACGGATTGAAAGGTCAAGATCTCTCAGAGAAGCTTGTTACCGTAGGTAATTATGAAAGTTTGAATGGCCCTGTTTCTGTCTTACCAAGTGGAGAGATAAATCCGCAGACTTATTCTGTTAGAATTGTAAATGGGAAAATTGTCCCAGTAGAATAGAAATTGTTAAACTGTTTTCTCCCAAAACCTCCGTGCATGCATGGGGTTTTTTTGGTAGAATACTAGAGAGATGGCTCATAGTAAGTCGAAAGATAAAAAAATTGTTATTTTTGAAAATAAACAGATTCGTCGTCTGTGGGACGAGGAAAAGGAGCTTTGGTATTTCTCGATTATTGATGTCGTCGAAGTCCTAACTGGTACGAGCCTCCCTAGGCGATACTGGAGTGACTTGAAAAATAAGTTAAAAAAAGAAGGTAGTGAAGTGTACGGAAAAATCGTACAGTTGAAAATGGTCGCTTCTGATGGAAAACAGAGAGAAACAGATTCTTTCTCTACTGAAGATCTTCTTCGTGTGATTCAATCAATTCCATCACCAAAAGCTGAACCTTTTAAACTTTGGCTGGCTCAGGTCGGTTATGAAAGGTTGGAAGAAACCGCTGATCCCGAGTTGGCAATTAATCGGGCTCTCAAAACTTATTTGCAAAAAGGTTATAGCCGAAATTGGATTAACCAACGACTTAAGAGTATCGAGATTCGCAAAGATTTGACAGATGAATGGGAAAATCGTGGCGCCAAAGAGGGTTTGGAGTTTGCGATTTTAACCAATGAAATTACTAAGGCTTGGACAGGTTTAACGACTCGACAATATAAAAATCTCAAGGGTTTAAAAAAAGAGAATTTGCGCGATAATATGACTAATCTAGAATTAGTTTTGAATATGTTAGCCGAGACGGCGACGACAGAGATTTCGAAGAAACGCGAACCAAAAAATTTTATCCAAAACAAACAGGTGGCCAAGGAAGGAGGTAACATTGCTGGTAACGCCCGTAAACAGATTGAACAAAAAACTGGCAAAAAAGTGATAACAGCGAAGAGCTTTAAATCGGGGCAGAAGAGGTTAGCTAGTTAATTTTTTTACTTTTACTACTTTATTACTATACTATATCTTACTTATCCCAATATGTTTTATCAAATTTTAATCAATGGCCTAATTGCTGGTGCTATCTACGCTCTCGTTGCCGCGGGTTTTTCTCTGATCTACTCGACGGTTAAATTTGTGCACTTCGCCCATGGGGGAGTCATTGCCCTGTCGGCTTATATGCTCTATTTCTTCTATATGATGTTGGGGCTTAATTTTTGGTTGGCGGTAATTCTGGCTATTATCTCTGGCGCTATCTTTGGCGTTGCTATCGATTATTTTATTTATCGTCAGTTACGCCAGCGACGAGCTTCACCCACAATAATTCTTATTGCTAGTGTGGCGGTCCTCCTTCTCTTGGAGTCGCTCAACCTTATCTTCTTTGGGGCGGATGTTAAGTCGATTGATTTCCTAGCGGTGGGAGCTGGTCTCTCTTTGGGTCCGGTGATTATTACACCCTTACAGATATTCATCGTTATTACTTCCTTATCCCTCTTGGCTTTCCTCTTTGCTTTTATGAAGTATACAAAGATAGGCAAGGCCATGCGAGCGGTCGCCGACAATAAGGATGTGGCGGAGATTGTGGGGATTTCGGCGGAGCGAGTTTATACTTGGTCCTTTGCTCTTGGTTCTCTCATCGCTGGCGTGGCGGCTGTCTTAATTGCTCTTGAGCAGAATATTGAGCCGACCATGGGAACTTCGTTGATGATAAAAGGTTTTACCGCCTCGATCATTGGTGGTGTGGAGAGTGTGGCGGGGGGAGTGTTGGGGGCCTTCCTTCTTGGCTTAGCTGAGAACTTGGGGATCTGGTGGTTGCCGTCTTCTTATAAGGATGCCATCGCTTTCGTCATTCTCTTTGTCTTCTTGCTCTTCCGTCCAGAGGGAATTTTAGGAGTTAAGAAGAGTAGTAAGCTGTAAAGTAATAATTATGTTATCCGCTTATTTTATTCATCTTTTAATTCTAATCGGCATCTACCTTATCTTAGGCTTGTCGCTCCAGTTGGCGGTCGGCTTCTCGGGGATTCTTAATCTCGGACACATTGCCTTCTTCGGTCTCGGAGCTTACACCTCTGCTCTTCTGGCGATTGCTGGCTGGCCTTTCCTTCTCTGCTTCTTAGCTGGAGGTTTGGTGGCGATGGGTTCAGGTTTTGTTTTGTCCCTTTTGACCCATCGGATAAAAGGGGATTATCTTGCTTTGGTCACCATGGGTTTCTGTTTTGTTATCTATAGCCTAATGCTTAACTTGGATAGCTTAACCCGAGGGCCACTTGGGTTGCCGGGAATTCCGCGACCGGAGATTTTGGGTTTTAGTTTTTACGATAATTTTTGGTATTTTATTTTGGCCGGAGTTATGGCCTTGGCCACTTATCTAATAATTAGGCGTATTACTCTTTCGCCTTTTGGCAAATTGCTTGAGGCGGTCCGCGATAATGAACTGGCGGCGAAGATCCTGGGCAAAGATACTTTCAAGGTCAAGGCCTTGTCGCTGGCGCTCTCGGCCTTCTTCGCTGGTCTGGCTGGTTCTCTCTACGCGCACTACATTACTTTTATTGATCCTTCATCTTTTTCTCTCATGCAGATTATCCCAGTTATCTCGATTGTGATTGTGGGTGGCTTGGCTTCGCTTGAGGGGACGGTGGTGGCCACTTTTATCCTTCTGCTTATCCCTGAGGCGTTACGTTTCGTTGGTTTTCCTTCTTCGATTTTGGGCCCGATGCGTCAGATTATTTATGCCTTGTTTTTACTTCTGATTTTGGTTTTCCGTCCTAAGGGTTTCTGGGGGAGGGTTGAATTGGAATAGCAAGCAAATAAGCTTTTAAGTTAGTAAGCAAGTAAGTGCAAAAAATGGAATTATTAAAAATAGAAAATTTAAAAAAACATTTTGGGGGTGTCCAAGCCGTCGCAGATTGTTCTTTTGTTATTAAACCGGGAGAGATTACCGCGCTGATTGGACCCAACGGTTCGGGCAAGACGACCGTCTTCAATCTTATCTCTGGCGTTATTCGCCCGGATAATGGCAAGATTTTTCTCTTCGATCCAATCTTGGGTAAGGAGAGAGAAATTACCCACTTGTCGCCAGACATAATTTCTAATTTTGGTATTTCACGTGTCTTCCAACAGTCTCACCTTTTTGCCAATTTGAGCGTTGAGGATAATTTGCTTATTGCCTTCGATAATCGTGACCAGAACTTTTGGTCTAGTATTCTTGGTTTGGGTCAGAGTCAGGGGGAGAAAAAGAAGATTGTGCAAGAGTATTTAGAGAAATTCCGCTTGACTCACATGAAGGATAAGCCGGCGCGTGACCTTAGCTTTGGGCAGAAGCGTTTGGTGGAGATTATTCGATCTCTAATCAATCCGCATCATCTCTTGATTCTCGATGAACCTATCGCTGGAGTGACACCCGAATTGCGCGATATGATAAAAGATTTGCTCCGCGAATTAAGAACCAGAGGGGAGACTGTTCTCTTGATTGAGCACGATATGAACTTCACTCTTAATGTGGCCGACCATGTTGTTGTCATGGACGCTGGTAAGGTTATTGCTGAAGGGGCTCCCGATAAGATTCGTCACGACCCTAAGGTCTTAGAGGCTTATTTAGATTAAAATTAGTAATTTTTTTATTAAAAAATATGCACGAAAAAATAAAATCAAACCTTCACTCAGAGAATCTTCACTCAGAAAATGATCTCCCACTAGTGACAGCCTTAGAGCGAGAGCCGATTAAAAAAGTTGAAGACGAAAATGATTTCGTTAAAGCAGTAGCTCCTTTAGAAACTTTCTGGCAGGACAAGAAAAATAGGGATTCGGTTATTATCTCAACTATCCTTGGTCAGAAAAATGAAAGAGCCAAAGAGTTCGAAAACATCTTCAAGTCAATAGGTGGTGATCTTGATACCAAGGCAAAAGTAAAAGAAGATTTCAAAGCTAGGATGGCTGAGGAGTTCGAGAAGAATCGTGATTATTACACTGAGGAGTCCATTGCTCTAGCTAAGAACATTGAGGGTTTGTTTTATATCTTCGATCAGTTCAAGAAAAATGAGGAGGGTAATGTCGTTATTGGTGGGGTAGAGAAGGAAGAGCTTAAGAGGAATATTACTCTCGCCAGTAAAGAGATAGATAGACAAATTTCTCAGGGAGAGTTAGTTAACCCTGATCTAGAGCAAATTACTTTCTCCCTCTCTTTGTTTGCTCTGCCTAATAAGTATAAAATTACCGACCAATTGGCCAAGATCATCAAGAAGAATCTTGCAAGTGAAACCAAAAAAGAAGCAACTCCTACCCCTATTTTAGAAGAAAATAAGCCTAAAATCCTTGATCGTCTTAAGGGCTTCTTCCGCAGGCGGTGGTAAGCCATTATTTGCTAGGGAGCGGCCTTTTCTGCTATAGTTTAGTTATTATAAATTTAGTTTATTTTAAATAATTTTATGTCAAAAACTGCAAAATGGATTGTCGCTATTGTTGTGATAATTCTCATTGTGGCTGGAGTGTGGTACTGGCAAACCAACAAAGTATCAACTCCTGTCGAAACTGGCCCAATTAAGATTGGGTTCATTGGTCCTTTAACCGGTGATGTCGCGAGTATCGGTCAAAACAATAAGGCTGCGACAGAACTAGCTGTCGAAGTGATAAATGCCAACGGGGGAGTTAACGGTCGCCAAATTGAAATGATTTGGGAGGATGGAAGATGCGATGGTGCAACTGCTGCTACGGCCGCTCAGAAGTTAGTTAATGTCGATAAAGTATCGGCCATTATTGGAGGACTTTGCTCTGGTGAGTCTATTAGTTCTGCTCCAATTGCCGAGCAAGGTAAAGTCGTGATGTTGTCACCTTTGTCCTCGAGCCCAGATTTAACTTTAGCTGGTGATTACTTCTTCCGTAATTATCCCTCTGATAGTTATCAAGGGGTTAAGGCTGCAGAGTTAGCGACAAAAGATTTGCAGGCTAAAAATATTGCAGTACTCGCTTGTCAGGATGATTGGTGTGCGGGAATTGAAAAAGTTTTTACAGAGAAGGCTCAACAGTTGGGTGCTAACATTGTGGCAACTGAGAGATATGATGACAAAACAAGCAAAGATCTCAAAACTCAACTTACTAAGATTAAATCTTCTAATCCAGACCTTATTTATTTCTTAGGTTATAGTGATAGTACTATAATTGGTTTGAAACAAATTAAAGAACTTTCTATTAATGCGAAGATTCTTGGTGGTGATGCTTGGGATGATCCTAAAATTGTCGAATCAGCTGGCCAAGCCGCTGAAGGTATTATTTACCTTAAGCCGGTAACTCCAGAAAATGCCGATTTCGTTGCTTCTATGAAGAGTAAGACCGGTGGTGAAGAAATCACTATTGGTTCGGCTCAGGCTTATGATGCCGCTAACATCTTAGCGCAAGTTATGGGGCAAGTAGGTTCTGATAGCTCCAAAATTAAGTCTGCGTTATACAAAGTAAAAAATTACCAGGGAGTTTCTGGAGTCATCAGTTTTGACTCTAACGGTGATCTAACTACTGCCAATTATGTTGCTAAGACTGTACTTGGTGGTAAGGTTATTGACCTTGTCAAGTAATTTCCATTTATTGCTAGGTTCCGCAAAATCTAAAAATCTTACAAAACCCCCGTGTCTGCATGGGGGTTTTTGTTTCTAGACTATAGAATTATTTAGTCTTGGCATTATTCCAGAGGAGTTGCCAGATTGATTTGAGAGACAGAGCAATATCTTTGTCTTCGACAATGACACCGATCTGCGCAGAGAAGGAGAGGAGAATAACTTTATTATCACAAACCATTATCTCGTTGGGGATAGGGAACTTATCGTTCTCCAGGAAGCGAACTTCTCTTAATTCCGCTTTAGATTTTTTCGAGAAAATATGATTGGCCTCAGTGTTGGGTAAGAGAATCTTGACAAGGATCTTGCGTCGCAAGCGTCTCTTGATATAAGAGTCGATGAAGTCTTGGCCGACAAAAGGGAAGACCAAGCCAACCGAGCAAGCGGTACAGAAGGCCCTCGCTAATGTCAAAAATTTCTCAGGAGCGATGGGATCAAACTTAAGCGTTGACGCTAACGGTCTGATCGTTACCAAGGCTCTCATTAAGACCGTGGAGTAATTCTCCTCGTCGAGGTTTCGCAAAATCTAAAAATCTTAAACCAAACAAAAAGCCCCGAACATAAAGCGCGGGGCTTTTTATTTTGGTTATTTAATAAATGATATTTTTGAGTTTCTAGGGGAAATGTTATAATTTAGACAATGCTAACAATCAAGAATCTAAAGGTGGGATATTATGGCGGGGTCGATATTTTGCATGATGTGGATATTGGGGTGAAGCCGGGAGAAATTGTTGCTCTCATCGGTCCCAACGGGGCAGGTAAGTCGACCGTTTTGCGGAGTATCTTCAATCAAGCCGAGGTACGTGGCGGTTCGATCAAGTTTATTGACGATGAGCTAACAAATTTGCCGACCCATTCTCTGATTCGTCTGGGGATTAGTTTCGTCCCGCAAGGGCGTCAAGTTTTTAGCACTATGACAGTGAAGGAGAATCTGGAAATGGGCGCCTTCGCTGTTGCCGATCAGAATTTAGTGGAGGAGAACATTGAGAACATTTATAAACGTTTCCCTATTCTGAAAGATAAGATGAAGCAAGCTGGTGCCAATCTCTCTGGTGGGCAACAACAGATTCTGGCTATTGCTCGAGCCTTAATGCAGAATCCCAAATTACTTCTACTTGACGAACCTTCACTCGGGCTCTCACCTAAGGCGATGCATGAGATCTTCGCGATTATTAAGGAAATAAATAAGGAGGGGGTCTCGGTCTTGATGGTCGAACAGAATGCCCGCGCGGCGGTGGAGATTGCTCATCGAACTTATATTCTAGAAATGGGCAAGGTCGCTCTCTCGGGTGGGCCAGATATTTTAGAAAACGAAAAGGTTAAAAGAATTTATTTTGGTCGAGACTAATTTTATTAATACTTATTACTTACTATTTTAAAAACATGCTTAGTGATTATTACCATATTTCGTTAGGGGACTTTAATCAAGAATTTTTCGAATCTTTGGATGGTGCCAGACACATTGTTGCGCCCACTTTCACCAGTGAGAAGTATTATCACACTGTTTTGGTCGAGGGGGAGAACGCCGGAGTTGTAGGCTTCGTCCCATCACGAACTTTGCCCGACACCGGTTTTGTCCAGATTGTTTTAGTCCCTGCTTATCGAGGCAAGGGTCTGATTGGTAAGATTTATGATCGGATGATTGAGCTTCATAGCCTTAAGACTCTCTATGCCACCATTGATAAGAGTAACACCACTTCTATCAAGGCTCATGAGAAAATCGGCTTTAAGCTATTGCCCGAAGAAGAAA
>DAOTDH010000001.1:0-28696 GCA_035453545.1 Minisyncoccota bacterium | reverse complement strand
AAATTCAACAAAAGGAATATTCCTATTTCTCAGTTCATCATAAATAAATCCCATTCTAAAATCCTCATTTCGAGAGCCATTAAACTTATCGCTGGTAAACAAAAGGAGTCGGCACCTACGAACCACGAGAACTGGAAGACAAATAAACGTTAGAAAAATCTGCAAAAAAACCCCAAAAGGTAGTGGCTTAGATCTAGCCCCATCAAACAACTGGACCTTTTTCTCGTAAGCTTTCAAATAACAATAAAAAAGACTTTTATAGGGAACGCGATATAAATAAATAACACTAAAACTTCTGAGAAACTCCAAAAGATTTACATATTTGACATAAGGAATGCAAAAATATTGAAAAAAACTATTATAATGTACCCACCACAATTCATAACCCCGATAATTGACAGACTTAGACACACGAGAACCATCATCAAAGAGAAGATTTGGAAATTCCTCCAACAAATTTTCTGCTTCATAAACACTCCCTGTTCCAACAAGAGCCTCAAGTTCAACAAACTCACAACCTAAATCCTCAATGTGTTTTTTAAATATTTTGTCTGCTACAATTGTACCAAATTCCCCACGCAATAGATGACTCGGATTAAAATCTTTATCAAAAACAACAAGCACCGCGCCCCTAAATTTTGAAGTTTTTATCATTTTATCAAATTTTCATAAAATACAATTAATCTCATGGTTTTATCACAAATATTAAAATATTTTTTAACTCTCTCCTTGCCCACCTGACCGAATCTTTTTGATTTTTCAGAATTTTCTAACAAATCAATAACTTTCTCCGCCAACCCATTTCCGACAAGAGGATTAACAACATAGCCAGTTATCCCATCCCCTATAATCTCCTTAGCCCCCCCGAAGGGGGTACTGATGACTGGTTTACCAGATGCCATCGCTTCAAGGACAATTCGCGGGAAAGAATCAAAACAAATCGATGGTACCAAAACAAGATCAACACAGGCATAAATATATTTTATCTCATCTCGTCCAACCCAACCAGTAAAAATAAGTTTGTCTCCGACCCCCAGTCGCTCGGCGTCTCTCTTCAACTGATTAGTGTAATTATCCAAACTAGCAACAACCAGAAGCACTACTTCAGGAACAACCTTGGCCACCTCCACCAGAGCTAAGAGTGTTTTTCCCCCACCTTTTGCTCCACTCAAACGGCCACCAAAAAGAATAACCTTCTTATTTTCTAAATTATACTTCTTTCGATAAAAAACTTTTTCAACTTCACTGACCTGCCACAAATCAATATCTATTCCCGAGTGCATTACTTCAACGTCCCTAATACCATTTTGTTCAAGCGCCTCTTTTAAAGCTTTGCTGACAGCAAAAATCTGATCAGCAAATTTAAGATATTTCCTAATAAAGAAATTCCGAAAAGGATTCCACCTTTTCCCAGCCTGTTTGAGGTGGTCAAGCCATGTTGTGTGGGCATCAAAGTTCTCTAAGTAACGCTGGGTATTTAATTTCCCGAAATTAAAAGTCATTACATCCCGAGCCGTAAAAACAACAACTTTAGAATACTTCTTAGCCAATTTTAAACAATAATAAGAAAGATAAAAATGAACATTATTAACGTGAACAACATCTGGTTTTATTTTTTTTAATAATTCCTTGACTCGCCAGACAACAAAGGGATTGTATAAGCTTAAGTATGATCGCCACTTACCTGGGTAATTACTCGCAATTTTAAAAACCTCCAGGCCATTAAAATTAAACTCACCAGCTTCATCCTTTTTGCGACAAGTGGTAATAACAAAAACCTGATGACCAGCCTCTTTCATCCCGATGGCCAAATCGTAAGTAGAAATCCCTGCTCCGCCAAAACTTTGAGGCGGAAAGTCGTCTGAAAGAAAAATAATTTTCATTGGCTAAATTGATAAATAGCGACATCGCCAAAAATGGCGGCCTCTTCCAAAAATGGGTACTGCCCTAAATTCCAAGAAGGGTCTGCCCTTTTATCCCAAACTAGATATTCAACCTTATATTTTTCTAAGATTTCTTCCAACCAAACAAAACGGGAGATAGTGAGAGTCTCTTTATAAAGGGTAACGATATCATCGATCTCGTCATCGGGGATTGCTTCATAGGAACCATACAACTCTCGATAATACATACCATAAATGTTAGATGAAATATAACCTCTCTCAGCAAAAAAGATTTTTCGGACATCAATCGAGGAGACACCGCGTAAACGATAAAAAGAAAACAAAACATCGAGCAAGCGAGATCTCGTTGCTGTTAGTGAATACATCGCTGCTCGGTGATAAAAAACATCGAAGGGTGTATAAATAACGACAAGATGAGAAATTTCATCGTTGGATAAAACGATAGAGTCTTTTCCCCCGTTTTCATTCAGCCACTTCATTATCGGACCATATTTTTGTCTTTCAACGGCAATTTCCCCACCGTCCCGGACATCATATAGATACGAATTGGCCTGAACAAAAATTCCGGTAAAAATACTAAGAGTGATAATCATTACAGCTAAGCTTTTGCGGTAAAAAATCAAATTTCGAGAACTTAACAAACCAAAGACGACAATCAAGATAAAAATAATTGCCATTGGTTTATGGAAAAACCAATGATAATGAGCAGCCTGGAGGACTTTGCCAGTTAAAATTTGCTGATTCATCGTCACAAACGGTGCTAATAACAAAGATAAACCCAAAAAATACTTGTCCTTATTATCATGGGGGAAACCCCAAAGAAAGACAAAAAGGCCAAGAAGAACAAAAAAACCAACAAATAAAGGCATGTGAGTAAAGACAACGCCATTTCGAAAACTAGTTTCCAAATAGCCAGGGTGATTAATTATTCTATAAAAATTTAAACCATAAGGGACAGCAACAAAAAGAGAACCGATATAGACGGCCATTATTCTTAAAGCCTCTTTCCATCTTCTCTGGAAAAGAAAAAATAAGCCCAAAAACCCACCGAAAGCAAAAAGGTATGTCCACGAATAAAAATAATTATAAAAATTTAAGCCAAGAAGAACAGAGCTAAAAGCCCCAAATCTCCAGTCACGCTTTTGGCAAAACAACCAAAAAGAAATAAGAAAACCAAAAAGAAGTATGTAAATCATTGCCGGATTAACCGGCCGTGCTATTCGTAGAAAATTATCAGGACTTAATCCGTGAAAAAGTCGCGATAAGCCAGAAAAATTCAAAATAGAATCAGCGAACAAGAGCAAAGAGCTACAACACAGCGATACAAGTTTATCTCTGGATAATAAAAAGACAAATATATAAACCAAGAAAAAAGCTAGAAAAGGGAGAAGAAATCGAGAGAGTGAAAGGGTATCATTAATGTCAAGATTGAAGAGACTACCAAGGTAAGCAACAACCATCGACCCTAGTGGCTGAAAGAGATAAGGGTTATTCTTGCCCTCGTGATAATAGATACTACCAAAATTGGGGTGACCGTCCTGAACCTCCCGGACACGAGCCGACCATGGTGAGTCTGGAAGTAGTTCTATTCCCTGATAAACTCCATCAGTACGATGTTCAATACGAAAATAAATTTGAGGAGAAGCGGTAACAAAAGAAAGAAGAATGGCGAAAAAAATAACCAACCAATATTCCCTAAAAATTTGTTTGACTTTAGACATAATCAGATACCAAAATGAAAAATACGCTTTATAAGATATAACTCATTTTCTTCCTTTTCTTCAAAATCCGGGTGTAGACGCAAACTGTCATTTTCTGGAACCGCCGCATATTTTGAGCTTGGAACAGCACTATAGGAAGCCTTTACTCCGAACTTTATATCATTTTTAGCCCCCCCGTAAATAATATCCGTAACGATAATTTCGTCTTTACTATACTTAAATTTCCGCTCAAAAGTTAAACTGGAGCGACTGGAGTAATTAATCATCCGAGGACGTAGAAAATCTTTCACTAATTTCTGGAAAAAAGAAACGCGGCCCAAAAAAAACTGCCAGAACTTAAAAACAATAGTAGTTAGAGTTTTCATGAGTGGTTCCCTTATCACCTTGACTGAGCCACTCGCCAAAAATTCGCCATGCCCAAATAAAACTTTATTATTTTTATCCAAAATACCAGTTGAAAAGCGGCCAAGACGAGAAGAAATCTCTAACCCGCTGTCATAATAGACCTTACCATTTGAATACAAACGAAATGACCCGCCTTTATCACCATTGACGACCAGAAAATAAGACTCACTAGCCACGCGCAAAAGGCGACTATTCCTATAAAAATTATTACCTTTATGTAATTCAAAATCCTGTGGCAAAATTTTTAAGCCCGCTTCAATCCAATTATAGAGTATGTAACATAAATAACGGTCATCTAAATGAAGAGGTTTAAGCGCTCCTAAATAAGGTAAGGCGGCAGAAGGGATTATGTATTCAGTATTTCTAGACATGTACTCACCGCCCGCCGTCAAGTCTGGGTTAATAAAAGCCAAGACAAAATCTTTAGCCTTAGAAATTACTGGGGTGACTTTTTGCGAACCAGTCAAAGTCTGATATTTTTCCAAGTAGTTAATAGTTAGCGTTAAATAACCAATATCCGGGCCACCATATTCGCTCCACCAACCTTCAAAATTCTGTTTGGTAATAAAATCATCCAGGAGGTTATCGGCAAAGATAATGAGGTCTTTTCTTTGGCAGAGATACCCAACTGAGGCAATAGCCAAAATCGCCCCAGATACTTGGTTCATCACTGTCTCTTCTTTGTTTTTAATTAAAAACTGAATAGCTTTCTCCAAACAGGTAAGAACCACCGCCTCTTCTGGCAAAACAACTCCTTTTTCTCTAAACAGTATTATGGCCTGACTTAAAGCAACCACCTGAAAGGCTGTTGCAACATAAGAACCTTCATTTATGTACCATTCATCAAAAGAACCATTTCTCCTTTGAAGTCTAACAGTGAAAAGGAGTGAAGCACGTATCCACTCAAAAACTTTTTTATCCTGATAATAATTATTTCCTTCAAAATTATGGCAATACAAAAGAGCAAGGGTCAATGTCGCTTCCTGATAACGGACACAACTGATATCGTTCGTACGATAATGCCAAAAAGCACGGTCAAAAGAACCATAAGATATTGAAGACGGGTTACGATTAAGTTGCCCCAGAAGCCTAGGGATTTGTTCCAATGCGATCTCAAGAAATTTATTTGTTTTTATTTGTGACATTTTATAACAACAACAGAACCGAAACGACCGAAATTTCTCAAGCCCTGTAAACGAAGAATGTGGGCGATCAACCTACTCACAAAATTAACACGCTTGTCACGATGCAAATAACTTGATCCTTCACTAGCTCTGTGCTGAAGAAACATCTGATAAATCTGTTCAAATAAGGGAGGTAATATAAAGTAACCACTCCATTTTATATCCTTAAACCCAGCCATTTTAAGTTCTTTAATAATCACAGAGAGAGAAATTGGTTGATAGGGGCCAAAAAAAGAGAAGATTCCTGTCCGTCGAATGTCAGGGCCAAAAATAACTTTTAAAGCAAGGAAAAAGATAGACAGAAATATATTACTTTTTCTAGCAACAATAATAAACTCTCCCGTTGCTTGTTGGTAAACCCACTGACGCAAGACTTTAGGAAGTCTCTCTAATTTAAACAATATTGTGCTTGTCGCAAAAACAAAATCAATACCAGTATCGTTATTAAAAACGAGAGAACTAATATTTTTCCCAATAAAACTAGCTGCCGCCATAGTGTATTCGCTAGTTTCCTGACAAAGATCGACAACTGTCAAATCTATGGTGGAAGGAAATTCTCGCAAATAAGCTCCGTCATAACAAAAAAAATCTAAAATTGGACCGCTAGCACTCAATAATTCTCGCGAAACTAAGCATCGTTCAAATTCAGACATTATATCCATCTCTTTCCCCAAGAACGTTTTACGACAATAACGTTTCTGATGAAGAACTAGAGATTCGATCGTCCATTTTTCTGGGTTATAGTCATAAGATATTTCTTGCGCTGGGGTAAATTGTCCCCAATGAAAAACTTCAGAAAGGTCACGACGAGGAACAAGAGGAGAGATTTGAGATTTTCCATCAGGGTAACCAAGAAGAACGAAACAGCAAATAGTTTGTGTTAATGGAATCTTTAATATTTTTTTTATCTTTGAATCAGATCCATAACTGTTCACGGGTAAAGAACCGAGACCATAATTACTAGCGGCAAGTAAAATGTAACCCACCGCCAAAGAGCTGTTCTGAATAGCCTCTTTATAATTCCAACCATCATAAGAAACAACAACTATAACAGGGGCCTTCCTTATAATAGTACTTGACGAAGCTTCTCTTATTAATTGTTCTTTTGTCTCCTTCTCAGTGACAACGGTAAAGTTCCAAAGTTGCTGATTGCAAGCTGTTGGAGCGTAAGTCGCGACCATAATAATTCTTTCAATTAATTCACGAGAAACAGTCTGGTCAGAAAAACTGCGAACGCTTTTTCTCCCCCTGGTTAGATTAAGAAAATCTGTCATGATTTATTGACTTCTTCACGAATAGTATATAAAGACTGTTTGTTATTCTGGCGTATCAGCAATTCACCCAAGAAGCCAGAAGAGAAAAGTTGAATCCCAATAACAACCAATAGGACACCAAGCATAAGGACTGGGCGATTCCCGATCATAATTCCGCTAAAAATCTTTATAAAACTTAGATAAGCAAGAACAAGAAAACCAAAAAGCGAAAAGATTGTGCCAATAACACCAAAGAAATGCATCGGTCTATCCATGAAACGACGGATGAGCAAAAGCGTCACAAAATCAAAAAAACTCTTAGAAAAGCGCCGAAAATTACCATACTTAGAAACCCCAAACTTCCTCTCTCGGTGATTGACGGCTAATTCAGAGATTTTAAAGCCTTGAGTTGCTACTAAGGCTGGAATATAACGATGCATATCGCCATACAAGCTAAGAGACTTGGCAACCTCCCTTCGGTAAAGTTTAAAACCACAATTCATATCGTGGACCCTAGTCCCAGTAAAAAATCCTGTTAAACCATTGGCAACCTTAGAAACCAGGCGCTTAGCCAAACTATCGAGCCGGCGTCTCTTCCAACCACAGACTAAGTCTGCCCTATCTTTCTCAATTTTTTCTAAGAAGTTAGGTATTTCTTTTGGGTCATCTTGGAGATCACCGTCCATAGTAAAGATATAATCCCCTTTGGCTACACGAAACCCAGCCTGAAGAGCTTGAGACTTACCAAAATTGCGGGTAAAAACGATAAGGTGAACTGGCTCTAGTTTTCTTACCTCCAAGACGGTCTCGTCGGTCGAGCCATCATCTATAAAAATGACCTCAAAAGGAACGTTTAAACTATTCAAGACGGTGGTAATTTCAAGATGAAGAGTAGCAACACTTTCTTCCTCATTGAATACGGGTATAATAATAGAAATCATATATATTTATATATTCAATCATAAAATCTTAAAAAAATCAAAAAGAACATAACGTAAAATGAAAGTCCCAGCCACGACAATTAAGCTAGAAATTACAGTCGGTATACCAAGAATATCAATAAAAAGCCAGAGAAGAAAGACATTGAGAAGTGAAATAAAAATCCCGACCCAAGTGTAATGAGCAAATTTTTTGTTCAAGAAAAGACGCCCTATGGGCATATTAGACACACAAATTCCTAATTTTTTAATTGATTCCATTTGTTTTATTTTGAAATATATCATAACCTCTCAGCGACAACGATGAGATAATCATCTCTTCCAACAATATGAACAAAATAAGCAAGAAATGTCCTCAAACATTTACGCAAGAAATTTGTCCTTATGACCTTCATTCCACCCAGTTCATCTGATAAAAAAGAATAAGGAACTTCTTTTCTACTGGTGGAATAAAAAAGACCGAGCCTCGCCAAAGAGCATTTAATAGAAGAATTCTTCCAATCAAAAGAACGATGGGCCACCAGTAAAATTTTAAATCCAGCCCGTGAGATAATTGCATGCAAACTTTTTTTACTCCAATAAAATAAATGCTCGTCACACACAAGTGGGTTACAGTGATCTGTTACTTTTTGGATAGAAGCCTCCAAATCTGGAGTCTCAATAACTAAAATCCCGCCATGGCTCAAGGTTTTCCCTAAAATTTTTAAAGCTTCGATAGGGTCTGACAAATGTTCAATAACATGAAAAAGAGTAATTGCTTCAATCTTTCTACTTGTATTTAATTTCCTTAATTCAAAAATATCTCCTTTGATAACATCGAGTTGCCTTTTAAAAGCAAGGTCTCGTCCAAAAGTACTCGGCTCAATCCCCCAACAATGTTTATAGCCCATATCTCTAAGTGCGACCAAAAATGACCCATCTCCACATCCAACATCACAAATATTAGAAGTGGGAAGAAATCTTTTAAGCAAAGAAAGTCTATCTCTCGAGTTTCTGATCCGAGAGGAAGCTTTTGCTTCACTTAAATCTAATTCCCCAAAATTAAGATTAACGTAATAATCCATGGTCAAGTTAAATGACGATCTCCAAGCTAAACCACACCAACGGCAAACAAGAACGTCTAAACCATTCCATATATCAAGAATGCCTTTCCCCCCACAAATAATACAATTTCTAGGCGATTTCTTCATCATAGGAATTAATATTTAATAATATTTTTGAACTTCCAAATAATTCTTAACATAATCAGCCACATTGTCTTCTAGTTGTTTCAGTTCCCCTTTAAAACCAGCTCGCCTTAGTTTAGACATATCAGCTTCGGTAAAGCACTGATACTTCTCCCTGATGTCCTCGGGGATATCAACAAATTCAATATTCGGTTCTAGTCCCAAACTCTTAAAGACGGCCCCAACCAAATCCAAGAACGACCGTGCGTGGCCACTGCCGGCATTATAGATACCAGAAAAATTAGTTTGATTATTAAAAAAGAAAAGATATATTTCCAACAAGTCTTTTATATAAATAAAATCTCGTGAATGCTGGCCATCACCATAGTCGGGAGTAAAAGAACGAAATAATTTGACCTTCCCGTCTTTTTTTATTTGTTGGTAAGAATGCCAAACCATTGAAGCCATCCGTCCCTTATGGTATTCATTCGGGCCAAAGACATTGAACGGTTTTAGGCAAACCCAAAAAGGTGGGGTCTCCTCCTGCTTTAAAGCCCAACAGTCAAAATTATGTTTTGACCAACCGTAAAGATTAAGAGGAGCTAACTTGGGAACGAGATCATGATCATCAACATAACCAAGCCTCCCGTTACCGTAAGTCGCAGCCGAAGAAGTAAAAATAATCGGGATTCGTGAACGAACACTTTCTTGCCACAAATTCTTTGAATAGTCAGTGTTATATTTATCAAAAACTTCTTGGCGATCTTCTACTGTACTACTGTTACCGCCAATATGGAAGATGAAAGAAACCTGTTCTCCGTTATCCGCTAACCATTTCGGAAAGTCAAAGATACTAATTTTAGCTAAATATTTTTTCTCTTCGAGATTCTTATTTTTCTCCAAATCAGTGAAATCGTCAACGACAATTAAATTACCGTACCCAAGTTCATTAAGCTTCGAGACCATAGCACTGCCAATAAAACCCGCGGCCCCTGTTACAACTATTTTCTTATCCATATAAATTAAGCGTTTCCTCATACTAACAAATTAATCGCTCTGATACAACCAAAAATTAAGGATCTCCTCTCTGGTCAAAATTGACTTTGTCTATATTTATTAAGATTTCTTATTTAAGTCGGAAATAAGCAAGTCAACCTCCTTAGTCACGAGGGGAACACTGATTGAGTGCAATTGGCGTAAGGCCTCTTCCCGGTTATAAGACCTAGCGTTAAGGACAAAAAGTTCTGGGCGAGACCGTTCTGGAGGGACAACATTTCGGTGGGATAGCCCCTGAGGTGGCTGTTCTTTCTCATCAATCGGACCGGTAATGTCAATAGTAGGAATACTAAATGATTCCGCAATATAAATCGGTCCAGTATCAACGCTAATAAATAAATTAAATTTTGACATAAAGGCTTTTAACTCATCGAGATTGAAAGCGCCGACAGCGTTTACAAAAATTGTTTTTTTGTCTAGGTAGCTAATGAATTCTTCAACTTTAGCTTTCTCCCCTTTAGACCCAATAATCGCAATTTTAGCGTTATATTTCTCGCTAAGGTAATCGGCGACCTTGGCAAAACGATCAGTGGGCCATTCCTTTATTTTATTCCCCGCGGACGGAGACATCCCAACAATAAAGTCTTTTCCTAAATTAATATTATTGATTGTAAAAAATTCCTCTATTGTTTTGTTAGCTGTTTCGGAAAAGCCTAAATGTTTTTGAGTATCCTGAGAAAAAATATTGAGTGGTTCTAAAACTTTTAATCGCTCTCGAGGGGCATACTCTCCCATCTTATAAGGAAAGGTTTTAATAAATTTTTGAAGAATTTTGTAAGGCCTAGTTTCGGAGGGAGAATAACCACCAACAACTTTTGGAGCAACAATCAGGGAAACGCCAGCTAGGTACAAAGGAGCCACAGATTCAAAAGAGGGGCCTGTGACCAAAGCAACTTGAGCCCTGCTCTCTTTAATTCTTTTGATAGCTCCCCTTTCCCCCAGATCAAGGTATTCGTCAACTAAACCACTGTCAGCCAAAAGCGGACGATGAAGCTTCGTTGCCCCAGCCACAATAATATGAGTTTTTGGCCGATGTTTGCGAATCGCCATTAGGACCGGGGTATTGCAAACAACATCGCCTAATTTACCGGTCGGGACAATAATAACCTTAGAAGTATCAGACGGCTTTTTTTTAGCCACTCCCAAAAAAAATGCTCGCCCTAAACAGCGTAAAAGTAGCCAAACTCGATTAGTTCGAGAAGAAAGGTTCATAGATTTAATTAAAAATTAAATTGTTTTTTAATAAATTCAGCGATATTGAGACCGCGCTTCTCCCAAGTATATTTACCTTTAGTAACCTCAGCTTGACGAGCCAGTCTCTCGGCAAGTTCTTGACTATTATAAATTTGGAGAATCGCCTTAGTCCAACCAGCAGGGTTATTTGTTTCAACAATAAGGGAATCCTGATTATTAGTTAAGACCTCTTCAATACATTCGGCCCGACCAGCAATTATTGGGCGTCGAGAGGCCAGGGCCGGAAACATTTTAGCTGGGGAATCCCCAACTAAATCCTTTTTTCGCTTAGGTATAAGAATAAGATCGAAAGCCAAGAGATACCTAGAAACTTCACTTCTCTCTTGCCAAGGGACGATAATTAACCGCTGGGAAACACCAAGTTCTTCGGCAATCTGACGCAACCAAGTGCCATTACTATTTAGTTCTCCAACAACAACATAAATTATTTCTTCGGGCAAAGAAGCTAAGCTCCGAACAATATCGTCTATTTCATAATAATCATTGTTCGGGTTGGCGCCTATTACTCCCGCATAACCAATAAGAAAATTAGCTTTCGGAAGATTTAATTCCTCTCGCCAAACCTTTTTATCTTTCGAATAATCAAACCAGGAGTCCTCAGCGGCGCTACACAAAGAAACCAGAATATTGTTATTTATTTTCTGGTAATATTTCTTAAGCCCAGAGCTGATAGCAATGACGCCAGTCGCGAATCGTATCGCTAACAAATTCATCAACTGTCGATGGGGACGGCCAAGAACCGAGTGAATCTCAAAAAAAACACCCTTGCCTAGCAATATCCGAGCTAAAATCGCAGTAAAGAATAGGGATTCGTCGCGGAAATAGACAACTTCAAATTGCCTAATTCGTCCCAAAAGAAAGAGAGACAATCGAAGATTCGCCAACAAAAGCATTAAAAATTCATACCAGCCGTGACCACTAAACGGTGAAGCCGTGTTGGTCACCCCAAGGCAAATTATATCAAAAGGACGATGAACTCCCATTTTTTTAAAAAAAGTCTTCAGGTCACCCGACTGGTCAGTTGTAACGAGTGTCACCTTAAAATCCTTTTGGTCATTTAAGGCCTCGCAAGTTTTTGCCAAATTATAGACATTGGTCCGTCCCGACAAAAGATTTATTCGCGATATGTAAATTATCCTAATCATGTTTTGTTTATAAGAGCAGAGAAATCCTTTATTATTTCCTGACTATTTTTTTGCCCTCCTCGATTATTCTTTCGCTTAATTTCCAATAGATAATAGACGAACAAGAGGCCCTCGACCGCTTCAACTTCTGCTCCAATCATTTTAAAATATTCCAAAAAGTATCGCTCATAATTGTCAGGGAAGAAATTTTTTTGAGATTTTGATTTCATCAAAAAATTAAACAAATCAAAACCTGGAAGTCTCGTAAAATCCACATAATCATAGTCAATTAGGTAAACATTTTTATCCGATATCAAAACATTATCAGGGGTCATATCTCCATGCTGAACAATTCTCGGCAATCTGATATTAAAATCAAGATTTAGCCGATTATAATAATCGTGTAAAACAAGGGGAGATTCCTCGGCTAAAGTAAGGGATTCAATCAAATCAAAAACAAGTTCTTGAATATCAAAGATGGTCCAAGCTTCATTGCTAAGGCGAGCAAGATAAGTCTGCCAGGCAGTATATTTTTCAATGACAATACTCATCTTTTGTATCTGGGCTGAAAACATTGACCCGGGACAAATTGTCTCAATAACAAAAATTGTTTCTCCGTCATCATAAAAGTCAAGTGGCCTAGCAAACATATCGATAAAACTACTTCCCCTTGTTTCCTTTTCAAGGACCTGAAGATTATGGTAATTACGTTTAATCAAATCACCGGCTGAATATCTTCTTACTGTCTTAATACAGAGAGTCGGTGAGGCTTGCCTATCTTCAAAGACAAAAATGAGAACCTTTCCTTCTTCAGAATATCGCCCTAAAGAAGCTGTGCTCAACTTTAAAAATGAAAGCGGAGCCCCCGAACCACGAAGCCATTCAGGGTGTTTTTCTACAATTTGAGTAATGAGAGATATCATTTTTTTATGACAATACCAAAACTAAAGAAAAAATAACGATAGAGACGAAGAACCAAGGGAAAACAAACCAAATATCTGACTATCTTACTCTTAACCCTTGTTGTTCCAATCAGATAAGCTAAAGCTTTTAGGTTGTTATAAGGAATCATTACTCTTGGAAGATTATACCCCGGATAAGGGAGATAAAAACTAACATTATCAAACCCCACTTCGCGAAAGAGCTTTTCATAACCAACTTTGGTGTAAGTATAAGTTTGATAATTCTCCCCCTTTCTAAACTTAGTGTAAAAATTAGCTAGCCAGCGTGGTAAATAGCTTGTGTAATACAAACCGCTATGGTCTCGCCCACGCAAGTATGATAAAGCGAAACGGTTCTCTATCCCAACGTACAAGTAACCATCTTTCTTTAACAAATCTCGACAAATTTTTAAACTAGCAATTTGAGCCTCACGAGGATTAGAAAAACGATCAGTAACTCCGACCCATTCAAGTAATCCATTCATAACAATGAGGTCGAAGCTTTCTCTGGAAAAAGGTTTATCAAAAATGTCTCCAACGTAAACTTCAATATTTTTTAAACCCTCTTTTTCGGCTCGTAACTTAAGAAACTTCATCCGAAGGAAAGAAGGGTCAAGCGCCACAACCTTGCCCACAACCCTCGCCAAAGGAACGCTAATTCTCCCCATCCCCGCTCCCGCGTCTAAAACCCGAGAATCCCTAGAAAGGGGTATCATGAAACGCCAGTCGGCCCTGTTTTCTTCAAAAGTGAAGTCAAACCGATGCTGATACTTAACTTTAAATTCATCCCAACCACGTTCCTTGATAAGAGACAAGGCTTTCTCTAGTTCGACCTTAGAATTTTTGCCCCAATAACGATCTTCAGAAAAAAAAGGGATCCCCTCAACGATCTTAATATAGTGATTATCACCGTTCATCTTTCCAAGTATAAACCACAATATGTTGCAATTGCAAGGAAAAACATGTAATATTTTCTTATGCTTAAAAAACAAAAAACTAAGAAAAAAAATGGGGAAATAAAGAGAAGAGAAACTTGCAGAATATCCGGAGAAAAGACTGTTCCCCTTTTTTCTCTCGGCCAACTCTACTTATCCGATTTTATTAAACAGGACGAAACCCCTAAATATGTCCCCGTAGAGCTTGAGCTACGCTTAGCACCCAAATCTGGTTTAGTACAATTAGCTCACACAGTACCGGGAGATATTATGTATCGAAAATATTGGTATAAGTCGGGGACTAACGCCACCATGACAAACGAGTTAATGAATATTGCCCAGAAAGCGCAAAATCTCTCCCTGATTAAACCTGGTGATATCTTTCTTGATATTGGGTGTAACGACGGCACCCTTTTCTCCTTCGTGGACAAAAAAATGACCAGAATCGGTTTTGACCCAAATGACTTCAAAGCTGAATCAAGCAAACAGGCTGATTTAATCGTCACTAATTATTTCACGACTAAAGAATACAAAAAAACAAAATATGGCAAGAAAAAAGCGAGGATCATCACTAGTATCGCCATGTTTTATGACCTTGAAGACCCAAACAATTTTGTTAAAGACATAAAAAATACTTTAGACAAAAATGGTCTCTGGATTGTCCAGATGAGTTATTTGCCTCTAATGCTAACACAATTAGCCTTTGATAATATTTGTCATGAGCACCTCGAATATTACAGTCTAAGCACTCTAAAATACTTACTCGATAAACACCAGCTCCAAATAGTTGACTGCGAACTAAATGATATCAACGGGGGGAGCTTTCGGGTTTATGTCAGACATAATACTGCCGATCCTGCAACCTTCGCCACCGCCCCTTACCGAGACGTGGCCAAGATGAGAGTAAACTCAATCTTAGCTTACGAAAAAACTTTGGGGCTTAATAGAAAAAAAATTTACTCTGACTTCTGGAAAAAAATAAATAAATTAAAAAAAGAAACTGTTGACTTTATCAAAAAAGAGAAAAATAAAGGTAAAACAATCTGGGGTTACGGAGCCTCAACCAAAGGCAACACTTTGCTTCAATGGTTTGGTCTGGATAATTCCCTAATTGACGGCATCGCCGAACGTTCCCCAGCCAAATTCGGTTTAAAAACAGCGGGAACCGACATTCCAATTTATTCGGAAGAGGAAATGCGCAAAGCTAAACCCGATTATCTTTTAGTGCTTCCTTGGCACTTTATTGCTGAATTTAAAAAAAGAGAAATTAACTTCATTGAAAAGGGAGGAAAATTGATTGTCCCCTGTCCAAAATTCGAAGTTATCACTAAAAATAGTTAGCGCCAGTGTTGATAAGACTTTTCTTCAACAATAGAAGAACCGAAAATAAGGTTGATATCTTTCTTGACAGCTGCTCGCTGGTCATTAACTAGATGAATGCCGTAAGCCACCTCCACAAATTCCTTACCAAAATTTTGTTTTTCACCTAGCTCACGTATTTTCTCTCCCATGTCCCAAATTTCTTCGTTGAACTTTTTTAATTGAAGCTCAAGGTCGGATATCTTTTCCACAGGATAACCGTTTTTCAAGAAATACTCATTCTTTGCGGTCGTTAATAAACCCAATTCCCTCCTAACATTCACTAAACGTTCAGGAAAAGAAATACGTTCCTCTTTAATTTTCAAAACAGTTATTTTATCAATAAGTTCTCCTAAGGCAACCGGGGCCATAATGAGGATATCTTTATCTTTAGCCAACATTCTGATCATAATTATTCTCGTTAACCCCCACAACTTGTTTTATATCCGAATCCACCATCATTTTGACCAGAGCCTTGAAGTCTGTTTTTGGTAGCCACCCTAACTTTGTTCGAGCTTTAGTATTGTCACCCAAAAGATTGTCTATTTCGTTAGGGCGATAAAACTTTTCATCAATTTTAATAATTACTTTACCATTTTCATCTTTCCCTACCTCATCTAGACCTTGTCCTTCCCACTTTAGAGTCAAACCAAGATATTTGGCAACTTCTTCAATAAACTCCCTGACCGAATAGCTCTTCCCTGTAGCAATAACATAGTCCTCAGGAGTTTCCTGTTGGAGCATTAGCCACATCGCTTCGACATAATCACCAGCAAAGCCCCAGTCACGCTTTACATCAAGATTACCCATCGTCATAACGTCCTGTTTACCAAACTTAAGTTTTGTTAAAGAATGGCTAACCTTTTTGGTTACAAAATGCTTCCCCCGTCGAGGTGATTCATGATTAAAAAGAATCCCAGAACAAATAAAAAAACCTTTCTCTCTAAAAGGGACAACTACTTCGTTATGAGCCTTAAGTTTTGCCTCTCCATAGGGGCTAAATTGAACCGGAGCGAAAACCGTCTGTTCACTTTGAGGAAAATCTGCATTGCCATACATAACACTAGTTGAAGGTTGAAAAATTTTTACCTTAGGATTTCTTTTAAAAGCTTCTGTAGCTAATCTTTCTAAACCCCTAAAATTAATATCAACTGTTTCGTCTGGGCAAGCAAACGAAACACCAATATGAGATTGCGCCGCCAGATTATATATTTCGTCCGGTTGAGCAACCTCCAAAGCATTGATTAAAGTTGGCAAGTCACGCAAGTTACCATAAATAAGCTTAATTTTGCCAGCTTCATATAAATCCTCGATCCTCATAAAAGGATCAGTGCTCACGCGACGGAGAAAACCGTAGACTTCATAGCCTTTGTCACTTAAAAACTCGGCAAGATATGATCCGTCCTGTCCAGTAACCCCTGTAATAAAAGCTCTTTTCATAAAAATTTTCTTATTTACTTATTTGAAAGTATCTTATCACCCTAGAAACTTTAAATCAACTTAGATTATTAAGTAAAATTTTTAGAACGGAAAGGACTTCCTCTACTGTAACCCGTTCAATTTGCTCTCGAGCAATTTGCTCGTTATAACCAACAATATGCCCGCGCATTTCTGGTGATTCTTTCTCTCGACTAGGAGTCACGACAAAATTAAGCGGGCCATGAGGGGGGTGCTCATTTTCGTCAGTTGGGCCAACAATCACCAAGGTGGGAACATTAAAAGCTTCGGCAATATAAACCGGCCCACTGTCATTAGCAACCAATAAGCGGCAACAAGAAATAAAATAAAATAATTCCCCTAAAGAGAACTCTGAGGCATCAACAATCTGAGAAGCATTAATTAACTTAGACTTGAAAAGTCTAACTTCATCCCTGTCGCTAGGACCACCAATAACGGCAATCCTATACCCCTGTTGAGTTAAAAAGTTGGCAACCTTGGCGAACCTTTCAGCTGGCCATAATTTTATTTTAGTTCCCGCCCCAGGAGATATCGCAACTATCTTTTCTCGAGAAATATCCAAATCGTAATTCTTTAACTTATCTCTTAGATTACTAGCAATCACCTGATCATAGAATAAGTATTTCTTAGTGTTCTTGGAGAAAATACCCAATGGTTCCAAAATTTTAAGATATTCCAAAGAACAATAGTTGCCAATATAATAAGGAACTTGTAGACATAGGGTCTTCAAAACTCTGTAAAGTTTAGTATGCGCGGCAGGAGCATTTTTGACATCGAAACAAGCAATTGACTTGACCCCCGACAAAAACATAACAGCAATGTCCGCCGAACTATTTGCCAAACTAAAACCATAATCGGCTTTTATTTTTCTCAAACACCAGATCAATTGCCAAGAATTTTTTGGATCGACGAGGTACTCATCGATGTCATTGTTGCCATAAAGAGTTACTTTGTTTTTCTGACTACCAACAACAGTAAGATGGGAATCGGGATATTTCTCCTTTATCGCCCTAAAAACTGAAGTGGCAAAAATCATATCCCCAATATTGCTAGTTAAAACCATCGCTACAATATTTTTGGGGGGGAGTTTCAGCGCAGAATTGGCTCGCCCACAGAGAAGGGCTTTACCAATAGCAACTATACAAATTAAAAAAGTTGTAATTCTTTTATTCATTAACTTTTAGGAGAAAGAAGGAATAAAGCCACCCCGTCTCTCGCCGAATCAGGATCCCCAGAGATATCTAGAACTTTGTTCCATTGACCCTTTCCACGAGCATAAAATTGTTGTTCCAAAATCTGGAAATGTTCCCCAAGCTTCCGTTCTAGATCATCGCGAGTATAAACACGAAACCAGTCGCCAGAAGAGACTTGCCGAGAATATGGTACGCTAATAACGACACGACCAGACGCCTTGAGCAATTTAAACATCTTAGAAAAAGCCTGTTCATCAAGGCGATTATCGACATTCTTCTCTCCGTCATACCTTTGAGTAAAACCAAAATGCTCAATAACAGACAGTGAATAAATAAAATCAAATTTTTCGTCACAAAAATCATGGAGAAGAAAATCACCAACCAAACTTTTAAGGTTTTTGTGAGTAAATGGATATGGCCGAAGATCAATGCCCGTGACATTATAACCAAGACTGGCAAGCTCAAGTAAAACACTGCTTGCGACATGGCCAACCTCAAGAATTTTACTTTTTGAATCAAGAGGAACTCGGCTAAGCCATTGGTGAAGAAGGGGGAGCTCAACAATTCTTTCTGAAACCAATATTTCTTCCGGCTTGATGGAAGCACCATACTTCTGGAACAACCAACCAATTAAAGCTCGTGTGTTAAAATTTTTTATAACAGCCTTAATCGGATAACCTAAAGGATAAGGATAGCTGACTTTGAAACTTCTCAGTTTTAAAAAAAACATATTAATTTCTTAAAAGCTAATTTAATAATTCTAATTTAAATTTCCTAGTTAAGGCCTCTAAACTATGTTCCTTAACCGCAAAACTTCTATAATCGACTTCTTTTCTTTTGCCCAAAAGAAATGTCTTAATCCTTCTTGCCACCTCAAGAGGAATCAAGACAGTAATAAGCAATTCCCCACCAACTATTTTCGCCAGATCACGATTATAAACTAATGAGGCAACATCACAAGCCATGGCCTCAAAAATAGTCTTATCCAGACTACCCGCCGGTGTTAGATTAACATATAATTCATGTTTTTGATACAATTCAAGCGCTCCCACTTGAGTTACTGGGCCAATAAATCTAACTTTATCTTTTAGGCCATATTTCTCAACCTTATCTTTAACCTTTTTTTCATATTCGGCATCCACCGGCAAAGCCCCGCCAGCGATAGTAACAAAAAAATTAGTACCCGTCTTATTTAATTCATTAAGAGCTTCAATAAAGGCATCCACATTCTTAACAGGAGCAATTCGCCCGAGAAAAAGAATGGAGTTGGGTATCTTTTGGGCAGAAGGATTTGGACAAAAAAAATCAGTATCTATCCCTACTGGCATTAATTTTGTTTTTTTAAACCGAGCGGTAAAAGATTGAGGCGAGGTGCAAAAGACCTTATCAGAGAGACAAACAGCCAACCTGGTCAAAAAGTTTCCTTTTGCATGGTTACGCCACATTAGAATATTTTTACCTAAAAGTTTCCAAACCAACCCGCCAAGAAGTACGTATTCTTGGTTCATATGAACAAAAACTGAATCATAATTATTCCTCTCTTGCCAAAGATACTTATAAAAATTCCAGAGATAGGCAAGACGCCCAAGTTTTTTTTCCTTGCCGAGAGATAAAACTTTAACATTTTGAGGTAAATTATACTGCCCTTTTTCTAGACAAATAACCGTGACAAATTCACATTTTTTAGCAAATTCTTCCACCCAACGATGGAAAAAACCTAAAACAGGATCGTTCAAATCGATTTTTTGCGTAATAACCAAAAGTTTCATCTTTAATTTACTATCGCTTGGCGATAACTATCTAAATAATCTGTTTTATTCAAAAGACCTCCCCCGGTGTCATTTTCTAATTTCTTACCTAAAATTTCTAGTTCTCGGGGATTCACCACGGCCCAAACTAATTTTTCAATTAAACAATCCTTACCCCCAACGGGACAAATTAGGGCATTATCATTATTAACTATTTCGCCCACTAAGCCAATATTAGTTGTCAGAATCGGGCAACCCAAAAGTCCAGCCTCAACCAGCGTCCGGCCATAACCCTCATAATTAGAAGTTAACAGAAATAAATCAGCCGTCTGGTAATAAGAAGCTAAATTCTCCGTCCAAGTTTCTAAAATAACGCTCTCTGTTAACCCAAGATCTTTTATCCTTCTCTCAATACCGCCTTTCTCTGGACCAGCCCCGACAATAACCAAACCAATCTTCTTCTCACTTTTATCTCTGGCTAACAAAAAGGCTTCTAGAGCTAAAGGGAAATTCTTTTCTCGTGTCAGACGAGAAGCCATCAAAATAATAAAATCGAATTGCGGGTACTTATCATGAAGGTCTATTTTTATTGCCGTTTCTTTCTCAACTTCCACAAAAATTGGCAAAACAATGGGTTCACTCTTCAATTTAAGAACTTTAAGAGAATTTTTTATTCTCTCTGAGACGACTCGAATTTTGTCAGCTCGGGGCAAAAGATATTTAGCCATAACAACCCTAATTCTATTTTTAAGTGATTCGCGAACAAAAAAAGGGCTCATCAAGTCAGTGTGCACTTGAAGTTGTAATTTTACTTTAGAGCGTTTCTTCAGCCACCAACCAACCAAACCGGTCTCAAATGGATCCTGACAAGTTATCATCCAATCACTGTTATTATCAATCAACCTCTCTCCAATTTTAAGAGCATCGAAAATATAACCTAATTTATTACTAGAACTAGTTGGGTAGACAAAAACATTTTTAGCTATTTGTTCTTGCTGATAATCCAATTTCTTTTTGGCAAAAACAATCACATGCAATTCATCAAACAAACCACCATACTCAATCAAGCGTTGGCGAACATTACTATTCTTATCAAAAATTAGCCGATCTGTACCAATAGATAAAACTTTCATAAATTAATTTTCTTCAAATAAATCAATAAATTCTAGACAAATCTCTCTATAAGAATGAGAAAAATTAAAGTTATTTATTGCCTTTCGATAATTTTTATAAATTTCCGGTTTGGCCATTTCTAGAATAGCCTTAGAAATTTCATCAATACTTAAAGGATCAACAAAAAGACCGAGCCCTTTAAGTTTTTCAAAATAACCAGTTTCTTTAGATAAAATAAATGGTTTCCCTAAGCTCAATCCTTCTAAAACCAAGTTGGGACTAATTTCTGATAAAGAAGGGACGGTAACAACATCACAAGCCTTCATTTTTTCAAAAAGCTTAGCCTGTGGTAAATTAGTGATAATTTCTAAATCAAGATCAGGATTCTCTTTTTTAGCATTAGCGAAAGCCTGCTTAAGAAAGTTCGTATTTTTAAGAAAAATATCCCGACCAGCCCAAAGATATTTACGAGGGGCAACGACAAGAAAATCGCTCTCTACCTCTTCGAAATTTTGGAAATTAAAGAAATTTTCAATTATTTTTGTTTTTTTAAAATCAAGATTATAAGCCGGAACCCAAATATTCCTCTGCCAATCAGTGCTAAAGACGACCTTATCCGCTCCCCCTAAAGCAAACTTAGTTAGTTTAAAAATTATTTTTTCTTTACTCGTAAAATCTGGCGACTTAAGATAAAAAGAAGAAAGAATTAAACTTTTTTTAGTTCGATTAACATAAGTCTCCCACAAGAAATCACCTCCCGTGCGGATGATAACTTTCTTTCTAAAAATAAGGCCAGCTAAAACGGTTGGTAGGCCAACACTAAAAGTATCAAGAGCGATAGCATAATCAACCCTCGACATAACCAAGCAAACTTTTAAGAAATAAAAAATATGCCTCAAGATTGGGGGCAAACCCTTCTCTTGACGGAAATAACGAACAAGCACATTAAAACCAAGAGAGCGAAACTCCTCTTCGAGTGCCTTAGCGTAAGTCGCTGGACCGCCAATATCGGGCGGGTAGATACCGGTCGCGATTAAAATTGTTTTTTTGTTTGTCATCCTGATTATTTATAGAATAAGTGACCCATCTCTCTCGCTATCTTAACCCAATCATATTTTTCTTCAACTAGACTTCGCGCCTTTCTGGTAACCTCTTCAACCTGAGCCCCATTTTCTTCTTTAGTAATAAACTTTATTTTTTCGGCCAAAGTCTGAGGATCATTTGGTGGAATCAGCCAGCCCGTTTCCCCCTCCTTAAGAAAATCGACAATCCCCCCCACCGGAGTCCCGAGCACCGGCAGACCGAAGGCCATCGCTTCGAGAAAAGAATTGCCCAGACCCTCAGACAAGGCGGGTCGAGCAAAAACTTCCGCTTGAGCAAAATAATCTTTAATATTTTCGGATGAAACAAAACCAACAAAATCAACCCGCTCACTCAAACCAAGTTCTCTGACCAAATTTTTTAATTTCTTTTCGTCGGGACCAACTCCTAAAATTTTTAGACGATAATCATCTGGTAAAAAAGTTAGAGATCTAATTAAAGTATCCACCCCATTTTTCTTAACCAAACGGGAGGTAGTGACAATCGTCTTATTTTTAGTTTGTCCCCTAAAATTAAATTTATCAAGATCAACCCCATTGGGAATGATAGTAATATTTTTTTCCTCCGTCCCAAAACTCTGGGCCCACTCTCTTAAGTAACGGGAAATAACTTGCACCTGATCGGCCAAAGTAAAAATTTTCTTAAAACGCCACCGTAAAACTCGCATCTTTCTCTCGACTTCTTCAAGATCATCCCCTTCTTGTAGAGTAAGCAAGAACTTAGACCTCGGACTTAACTCTTTAAAGCGCAAAGCCGCCAAACCCGCAAAACTAGCCATCACCCCCCAGACTAGGCAAAAAGACTCGTCTTTGGCCAATTTTAGACCAAAATGACCCCCATAAAAGGCCAACCAGAGCTTATCAAAACAAGTCCCCCAGCCTAGACGATACACGGCGACATTACCAATTTTCTCTTTCTTAGAATAAGCTCTACTTAAACGAGCCGTAACTAAAATAAAATTAAAGTCTGGCAAACGATCAGTGATTTCCTTTATCGCCACCTCTGCCCCACCCACCATCGGGAAATAAGCCGTCGAATAAATCAAAACTTTTTTAACCATAAAAACTATTCGTCCAAATTAACCTCTAACATCTTTCTTAATCTCTCGACAGAAATACCGGCCGATTCTTGCTTCGCGACAACATCAACTTTAGGTGTTTCTTGTTTTTTCTCAACCTTCTTTTCAGACATAATCCCACTGAGCAGATCTTTAAGCTCGTTTTTGTTCTTGTCTGGCTTGGGTTTGTTCTTAAGAACTCCGAGAGAAAAAGTTTTGGGCACCTCTTTAACAACCTCTTTAGGTGTTGACTTCGCAGGAGGGAGGGTAACTTTCTTAGGCACAACCTCCACGGGCTTAGCTCGTGACGGAGCCGAAGCTCCAACTCGCTCTGGCGTCCTTGCTTTAGCACTAGTGCTAGGCGATGTCTTAGCTGATGCCACATCAGGAACATACCAATCCGTAATCTCTTTCTCAACAACCTCGCGTGGCTTAGCATAAGTCTTCCTCACATTATCGATTATCTCTTCCTTAAGAGAACTAGTCGTGACAACAATTGGTGGTAAGGTTGTCGCCGAGAAAGGTGGCGAACCAACACCATCAATAGATAAGGTTAGGTAAATTTGGGCAAAACCAAGATTAACTAGATCTTCTTTAGTAAAGGTTGGGAAGAAAATTGTCTCCAAAACTTCAGCATCAAAAGGCCCAACACGGAAAGCGATGGTCGTACCCACGTTACCAAAAACGGCATTTCTCACCTCCTCGGGCATCTGCTCGATATACTGATGAGCGATAGTTAGACTTAATTTATACTTGCGTGCCTCGGACAAAATATCAGCAAAAGATTCATTAACGAAAGACTGGAACTCATCGACAAACAAATAGAAGTAAGGTAAACGAGATAATAAATTAGATTCCGCACTGGCTCGTGACATGGCGGCCAAATAAATTTTCGTAATCAAAATCCCACCCAACAAATTGGCATTTTGCTCACCAAGACGCCCTTTCGATAAGTTCACAATTAGAATCTTCTTCTCGTCCATAACCTGACGCAAATCTATGGTCGACTTAGGTTGACCGATAATATTACGGATTAGAGGGTTCGCGGTAAATTGACCAATCTTGTTCTTAATCGCATCTCCCGCCTCCTGCATATAGCGCTCGTTGTACTTGGCAAATTCATCAACCCAAAAAGATTTAACAGATGGGTCAGTGACATTATCAACCACCTTCTGACGATAGACCTTATCAGAGAGCAGACGGTTAACCCCAAGCAAAGTGGCTTCTGGATATTCGAGAAGGGCCAACAAGCAATTATTAAGAATATACTCCATTCGGCTAGACCAAACATCTGGCCAAATCTTCTTGAACGACGACATTAGACCATTCGCCACCAAGTGACGTTTGTCATGACCCACGTCCTCCATGATGTTGAAGGAGATGGGATACTCAAGGTCGAAGGGGGCAAAGTAGATAACATCCTTAAGTCGCTCAGGCGGAACAAAGTCTAAGAGAAACTCCGCCGACTTACCGTGCGGATCAACAAAAGCCAGCCCTTCTCCATTCTTAATATCTTGGATAACCAAGTTCTCCAGAAGAGTAGACTTACCCATACCGGTCTTGCCAATAACATAGACATGTTTGGCTCGATCCTCAGCTTTAACACCAAAACGAATCCGTTTGCCACGGAAGTCAGTTTGGGCAAAATAGTTTATTGTCGTCTCAGCCATAACCTCCTTCTATTATAATTTAATTATCTTCTTTTTGGTAGGCGCTAAGTGTGTATTTGTTTGTCGCATCCCACATCATCCAAGAATTTAATCCGGCGTCAGACACCGCTTCGTGTTGAGCCCGAACCATCTCAGCCGTATAAGTTGCTCCGAGATCGAAGTCTTGCAACCATGGCCTAAGCTTATTTTTAGACAAACCAAGGGCCTCAATTTTCTTAATTCCGCTATCCATACTTATCTTAACAACTTTATACGGAACAGTGGCAGGGTTCTTAAAACCATTCCAACCCTTAGGATAATGTGAGGGGTAAAGCATGGGGGCGATATAATCCACATAAGGAGCGACGTTTGCTATCACTTGGCCAATACCTAAGTCATCATCATTCGTCGTTACCATACCAAAAACATTAGCTGAGGTGGGTACGCCAATATCTTGAATATTATCATGAAGGTAAACGAAGAATTTACGCAGGGCCTCAACCCTTGTCTCCTTGTTTGGGTCATAATTGCGATAACGTATCTGCGAGATATCACCATCGGTCGGGAAACGAACATAATCAAAATTCAATTCATCGAAGCCAGCTGAGTAAGCTTCTCGGGCCAAAGCAATATTGTAATCCCAAACTTCTTGCTGACTAACATCAAGCCAAGCCATCCCTTTCGCATCTCGCCAAATCTCATTATTATCTTGGCGGCGCATCGAGAGGTCTGGCCGAACTCGTGTCAGATAATTATCTTGGAAGACAGCGATGTGACCAATCACATAATAACCTCGCTGGTGTAAGTCATCGACAAACTCAGTAATATCCGAGACACGACTCTCTTCTGATTGATACTTGACGAGAGCCGGAGAATTCAATTTGATAACAATTTTGCCTGAAGTATCTTTAATATCAAGAACAATAGAATTTATATTAGTTCCCTCTATCCGCTTCAGCATTTTTTCTCTTGCTTCTTTGGAACCAGCAACCCAACTCGACATATAGATAGCCTTAACTGACTCAGGAGTCTTCTTGTGCGAGACAACAACTTTAGGGAAAGAAAAATCCGTCGCCGAAAGAGTCTGAGGAGAGGATGCCCCCAAAGACGAAGAATTAGCCAGCAGATTATCTCTCCCCTCGGCATCAATCGAGAGAAAAGACGAAAAAGCAATTAAGGCAAAAACAAAAAAACCCAAAACAATAGCTAAGAGAGTTAGGGTATGGTGTCTAGGAGGAAGAGGTTGATCCATTGTTTACTTTATCTTTTTGTTTAGGCACGATCTTATCTTTTTCTTCCGCTACTTCCTCAACAAAAGCATAGTTATTGGAACCATGGTAAAAGCCAAAAAGAGCAATTAAGAACCCCAATAGAACTATTAAAGTATCCCCAATAACATCAGGAAAACCTGAATATAGACCCAGAAGCATCACCAAAATCCCCAAGATAGCACTCGCTCGATTGCGCCAAATAATGTGTCTCATATGGGGTCTATTCTAGCAAATTTGGGGCTAATTGGGAAATATCTCCAGCGCCCATAGTAATTACCAAATCCCCCGTTCGGGCTTGATTTAGAAGCATTTTAGAAGCTTCGAAGAGGTCTCGGGCATTATCCACAACCCCTCCCCTCGTCCGAATAAAATCAGCCAAAAGCTCCGAGCTAATTTCCGGATCAAGAGATTCACGAGCCGCATAAATTGGAAGAAGAAAAACCTGATCAGCCCCCGCCAAAGCTTCAGCAAAATCATCTTTAAGCAATTTCGTCCGGCTATAGAGATGGGGTTGGAAAGCAACAATTAATTTCCCCTTCAATCCTCGCTTCTTCATGAATTCTCGCGCTCCCAGAATAGAAGCTTTGATCTCTGTTGGATGATGAGCGTAATCGTCATAGACGAGGGCCTCATCTTTTGTCTTTCCCTTATATTCAAAACGTCGCCAAGTGCCGGTAAATTTTTTTAACGAATTTATCGCCACCACCAAATCAATCTTTAAAAAATCAGCCACCGCTAAAGCCGCGGCCGCATTCTGCCGATTATGCTCGCCAGGGACCAGCAACTCCGGCACCTTCGGTAAATATCTTTGATAGTCAACGATCTGATTTTTGCTTTGCGAAAGAAACTGTGCGAAAGCATTCTTAATATCGTCCAAATCTTTATAATAATCAAGGTGGTCCGCATCAATGTTGGTAACAATCGCTAATGTCGGGTGGAGATTAAGAAACGACCGTTGATATTCGCACGCCTCCACCACTAAGTAATTACTCTGGCCAGCGATGAAATTAGTACCCGAGGACTCTCCTTGGGAGGCCTTTAAAGAAGAGTCCTCGGGTCCGATTGGCTTCAATAACGACCCCACGATTACCGTCGGATCTAATCCTGCTTCAATCATTATCTCAGCAATCATTGCTGTCGTGGTTGTCTTACCATGTGTGCCGGCGATAGCGATCGTGTACTTATCGGCCGAAATAATACCCAACATTTCAGGATAAGTTTTGCACTCGATCCCCAACTCGCGAGCCTTAACCAACTCAGGACTATCAGACGGCATCGCAATAGTATAAATTACTAAATCAATATCGGCTGTAATGTTCTCCGCTTTTTGCTCATAAAAAATCTTGGCGCCCAATTTCTCCAATTCTTCGGTAACGAGAGAAGGAGATCGATCTGAGCCAAGAACTTGTTTCCCCTCACCCAAGAGCATCCTTGCCACCGCCGACATCCCAATGCCCCCAATCCCAATAAAATAAACTTTTCTTATATTTTTTAGATCCATTATTTATTTTAATTTTTTAACTTGAGCAACAAATTGATCACCGCGGTCAAATTCGTTTTTGAAAATACCAAAAGAAGCTGCGCCGGGTGAGAGCAAGACAATGTCCCCTTTCTTCGCTTGACCATTCGCCCAAGCAAAAGCTGATGGCATATTGTCGAAAATTTCGACAGGCCCGCCTCGCACACCGATTCGGGCAGGCAGTTTAGTATTTCCGAGTGCCTTAATTATTTTATCTGAGCCGGTACCGGCAAAAAGCGCCAAAGATTTCACGCTCTTCTTAACTACTGGCGCATATTTTTTATAATCTAGCTCTTTATCTTTTCCGCCACCAATTAGAATAATGTCCCCGAGGACTCTCCTTTGGGAACCTCTCAAGGAAAGTCCTTGGGGGCTAAGAGCTTTTAATGCCGCTATTACCCCATCGGGGGTGGTCGCTGTTGTATCGTTATAATATTTTATGCCTTTGACTTCGCGCACAAATTCCAGACGCCCTGGTACACCAGCATAATTCTCTACCGATGTCTTTATAATTTTCTCGGGAATATCAAGAATCCTCGCAACTGTCACCGCATAAGCAATATTCAGACGATTATGTTCGCCCAATAACTTCACCTTCCAACTCTTGGGTACCACCCCCGCGTCAGGTACAATCGCTCGCCCAGAATGTTTGGGGAATTTTTTTCTAATCAAACTTAAGACCTCTTTTCCACACACTAAGCTATCCCCTTCTTTTTGGTTTAAGAAAATATTCGCTTTGTCAGCAAAATATTTATCCATCGAACTATAATAATTCTGGTGATCTACCATTAAGTTAGTAAAAACAGAAATATTCGGACTAATCTTAGAATCACCGAAACCCTGCAATTGCCATGAGTCCAACTCCATCACCACAATGTCCTCCGCTTTTACTTTCTTAAGTAAAGGCAAAGTCGCCAGACCTCTGACATTACCTCCTAAGTGAACCTTCCCAAGGACTCTCCTTTGGGAGCCTCTCAAGGAGAGTCCTTGGGAAGGTTCTATAATTTCATGAATTAAGTGAGTGACGGTAGATTTGCCACGGGTACCAGTAACGCCAATAATCTTCAGCCCTTCGACGGCGCTCAGGGTAAGCTCCGCGAACCATGAGGCATCCATTTTGATCGGAATATTATTTTTGCGCGCTTCGGCAACAAAAGGAGAATCAAGGGGCGCACCGGCCGCTTTTAAGATAAAATCTCTATTCTTAAAATTTTCTAACTTATGCTCGCCGAGAACAAATTTAATTTTTTTAAAAACTTCTGGCTTTAAGGCTTTTTTTATCTTCTTTAGCGAATCAGCCAAATCTTCTTTGGTCTTCAGATCAGTCACGATTAAATCCGCCCCATT